>NZ_JACARN010000127.1:0-30129 GCF_013386605.1 Pseudomonas sp. IPO3749
CCAGCGCGGGGCAAGCCCGCTCACTACAGTCGTCTGCAACCATGAAATCTGTGTCAGTGTTGCCAACATGAAGTTTTATTTAGGAAGCGTTCAGCCATTTCTTGGCAAAATGCCCGTACTTCTAGTGTGAATCGCTCACCAGGTAATCCTATGACCCGTATTTTGACCATCGAGGATGACGCCGTAACGGCCCGCGAGATCGTCGCCGAGCTGAGTAGCCATGGACTGGATGTAGATTGGGTAGACAACGGCCGCGAAGGCCTGGTCCGCGCCGTGAGTGGCGATTACGACCTGATCACCCTCGACCGCATGCTGCCGGAGCTCGATGGGTTGGCCATCGTCACCACGCTGCGCACGATTGGTGTGTCGACGCCGATCCTGATGATCAGCGCCCTCTCCGACGTGGATGAGCGTGTACGCGGCCTGCGTGCCGGCGGTGATGATTACCTCACCAAACCGTTCGCTTCGGATGAAATGGCCGCCCGCGTCGAAGTGCTGCTGCGGCGCAAAAGCACGGTCCAGGAGTTCGAAACCGCCCTGCGCGTGGCCGACCTGGAGCTGAACCTGATCAGCCGCGAAGCCAGTCGCGCCGATCAGCCCCTGAGCCTGCTGCCCACCGAATACAAGTTGCTGGAATTCCTGATGCGCAACACCGGGCAGATCCTGTCGCGGATGATGATCTTCGAAGAAGTCTGGGGCTATCACTTCGACCCCGGCACTAACCTGATCGACGTGCACATCGGCCGTCTGCGCAAGAAGATCGACCCACCGGGCCTCACGCCGCTGATCCGCACGGTACGAGGTTCCGGTTATGTCATTGCTGAACCCCTCTAAGGGCTGGCGCTCTTCCAGCAGCCGTTTGCTGGCGCTGTACAGTTCGTTGTTCGTGGCGTGGAGCTGCATCCTCATGGGGGTGCTGTATTACGAGGTGTCGGGTTACCTGGGCGACCTGTCGCGCCATTCCCTGATGCAGCGCCAGCACTTGTTCCAGCGCTTTGACGGCGAGGAACTGGTGGAAGCCCTGACCACCAGCATGACCTTCGACATGAAGGGCGTGGACGCCTACGGCTTGTTCGACGAGCAATTTCGCCCGTTGAGCGGGCCGATTCGCGCGGTGCCGCCCGACCTGCCGCTGGACGGCAAGATCCACGCCCTGGCCAATTGCGTCGACTCCGACGATCCCAAGTTGCCCAAGGACAGCTGCGACGCCGTCGCCACCCACACCGAAGACGGCCGCTGGCTGGTGCTGGTGCGCGCCAACGGTTCGCTGTTCGGCGTGACCCGGATCATCTGGCATGCCCTGCTGTGGGCGCTTTCGTTGACAATTATCCCTGGCGCTGCCGGCTGGCACTTATTGCGTCGACGCCCGTTGCGGCGAATCCGCGGGATCCAGGCCAGTGCCGAAGCCATCGTCGCCGGCGACCTGACCCACCGCCTGCCGCTGTCAAACCGACGCGACGAACTGGACATGCTCGCGGCCATCGTCAACGCCATGCTGGATCGCATCGAGAAGTTGATGAATGAGGTCAAGGGCGTGTGCGACAACATCGCCCACGACCTGCGCACCCCGCTGACGCGCCTGCGTGCGCAGCTGTACCGGATCAAGCAGGAGGCCGAGGCGGAGTCGGACTACGCGGTGAAACTGGATGACGCGATTGCCGAAACCGACACCCTGATGGCGCGCTTTCGCGGGCTGTTGCGTATCTCCGAACTGGAAGACCACCAGCGTCGCTCAGGTTTTCTGGTCATGGACCCGTTGCCGCTGTTGCGCGAGTTGCACGACTTCTACCTGCCCCTGGCCGAAGAAGGCGAGCTGCAATTGCGCCTCGAAACCCCGGAATCCCTGCCGTGGATCACCGGCGACCGCGCCTTGCTGTTCGAGGCCCTGGCCAACCTGTTGAGCAACTCGATCAAGTTCTCCCCGCCAGGCGGCGAAGTGATCTTGCGCGGGGTCAATGATGCCGGCAGCACGCGCATTGAAGTGCACGACTCCGGCCCCGGCATACCCGCGGCGGAACGTGACGCAGTGTTCCAGCGCTTCTATCGTGTGGATGAAAGCGACCAGCAAGGCGGGTTCGGGTTGGGTCTGTCGATTGTGGCGGCGATCATCAACTTGCATGGGTTCAAGTTGGAAGTGGGTACCAGCGAGCAAGGCGGTGCCAGATTAGTCCTGGAATGCCGCCAGCAGCTTATGCCCGAATAACACAAGCACCACAAAACCCTGTAATAGCCGGCAAGCCGGCTCCTACAGGGGACGCGGATCAGCCTGGGAAATTGGCGCGCAACGCCTCCAACCCACCGCTGTAGACCCCGGTAAACAACTCCTCCACCGCCGCATCCGTGGTCCCCGCCGCCGGCGTGAACACACCCGACCAGGTCACTTTCGCCGACGACTCGGTCAAGGCCTCAACCTGCAAGGTCGCCAGGTACGCACTCACCGGGAACGGTGACTGCTCGATGGTGTAGCTGTAGGTACGCCCGACGTTGTCAAAACTCTGCAACCGCTCCACCACCACACCACCGTCGGCAGTTTGCAGGTGACGCACGCGGCCGCCGTCGCTTGGCTCGCTTTTGACAATGAACGGCAGCCAGTCCGGCAGGCTGTTGAAGCCGCCGACCAATTGCCAGACCTGATCGGCCGAAACCGGGATTTCAATCACAGAAGACGCTGTTGCCACGTTAATTACTCCAGAAAATGAAAAACAATTCAGATGGCCATGCTGTCGACCACACCACCGTCGACCCGCAACGCGGCACCGGTGGTGGCAGACGACAGGGGTGAAGCAATGTACGCCACCAGGTTGGCGACTTCATCCACATTTGCCGCGCGCTGGATGATCGAGGTCGGCCGTGCGTTACGCACAAACACATCCGCCTCGTCCCGCGCACTGCGCCCCGATTTTGCGGTGGCGTCCTTGAGCATCTGCTCCAGACCGTCGGTAAAGGTCGGCCCAGGCAACACCGCGTTTACCGTCACGCCGGTGCCCGCCAGCCGCTTGGCCAAACCATGGGACACCGCCAGGTTGGCGCTCTTGGTCACACCGTAGTTGATCATGTCCGCCGGGGTCGCCACGCCGGACTCCGACGACAGGAAAATCACCCGCCCCCAGCCCTGCTCGACCATGCCCGGTGTGTAATGCCGCGCCAGGCGCACGCCGGAGATCACATTGACCTCATAGAAGCGTGTCCATTCGCTGTCCGGGGCCTCAAAGAAATCCACATCGTTGAAGATGCCCAGGTTGTTGACCAGGATGTCGGCACGCGGTTCGGCGGCGAAGAGTTTTTCTGCACCTTCAGCCGTACCGAGATCCGCCACCAAACCACGCAGGTCAGCACCGGGAACAGCCTGGCGGATACTCGCCAAGGCGTCATCCACCTTGCCCGCATCGCGCCCGATCACCACCACCGTGGCGCCGGACTGCGCCAGCGCCTGGCTGATGCCCAGGCCAATTCCAGCGGTGCTGCCGCTGACAATCGCTACTTTGCCGCTTACATCAATTTCATGGTTGAAACTCCTGAAGTTAAAGCGGCAGTGGTGCACGATCCGAGATCAATCGGGCGTCGCGCAAGGCCTGCCAGAAGGCTGCCGGGATCTTTTCTGACAACGCTGCAACGTCTTCGGCAATCCTGCCCGGACGGCTGGCACCCGGAATTACCGCCGCCACGGC
Organism: Pseudomonas sp. IPO3749; assembly: GCF_013386605.1. Classification (NCBI taxonomy): domain Bacteria; kingdom Pseudomonadati; phylum Pseudomonadota; class Gammaproteobacteria; order Pseudomonadales; family Pseudomonadaceae; genus Pseudomonas; species Pseudomonas sp. IPO3749. The sequence goes on from NZ_JACARN010000127.1 coordinate 3,669, forward strand.
CGGATGGGCCAGGGAGAATTGCAGCGCGGCGGCTTTCACACTCACACCAAATGCCTGGGCAATCGCCTTGATCTGCTCGACCTTGCTGATGATCGCCGGGCTGGCTTTCTGGTATTCGAAGTGCGCGCCACCGGCAAGGATGCCGGAGCTATAGGGGCCACCGACGACGATTTCGACGTTCTGTGCCACAGCCGCGTCCATCAGGCGTTGCAGGGCGCGATCGTGGTCCAGCAGAGTGTAGCGGCCGGCCAGCAAAAAGCCGTCGGGTTGCGCTTCCGTAAGGTCCAGGGTCAATTCGCACGGCTCGACGCGGTTCACGCCCAGGCCCCAAGCCTTGATCACGCCCTCTTCGCGCAGGCGGGTCAGCACTTTGAAAGCGCCGGTGCGGGCCTGGTTGAAGTACTCCAGCCACTGGTCGCCGTAGAAGTCCTGGGCGATGTCGTGAATCCACACGATGTCCAGGCGATCGGTGTTCAGGCGGATCAGGCTGTCTTCGATGGAGCGCAAGGTGGCGTCGGCGCTGTAGTCGTTGAGCATCTTGTTCGGGCGGCCGTGTTCGAACACGCCGCTTTTTTCGCCGAGGTCACGGGCGCTGTCTTCGACTTCGTCGAGGATCACCCGGCCGACCTTGGTGCTGAGCACGAAGTCGTCGCGGTTGTACTGCGACAGCGCTTGGCCCAGGCGGATTTCCGAGAGTCCCGAGCCGTAGAACGGCGCGGTGTCGAAGTAACGCACGCCGGCGTTCCAGGCGGCCTCCACGGTGGCCAGGGCCTCGTCTTCAGGAATGGCGCGGAACATGTTGCCCAGCGGTGCGGTGCCAAAGCCGAGCTGGCCTGGGAGTTTGTCTTTCAAGCTCATGGTGGATCCTCAATGGGTTCAGGGGTCGCTGTGACCGTTGAGCAGATCCTAGATTGCAGAGATCGGACCGTCCAAGACATACTGCGACCAACTTGAGTCCTCGTAGGTCTAACATGATCGATCTCCGCCAACTGCGCTACTTCGAAGTGGTCGCCGAAGAAGAACACGTCGGCCGTGCTGCCGAACGCCTGCACATCTCCCAGTCGCCGCTGAGCCGGCAGATAGCCCAGCTGGAAGAGCGCCTGGGCCTGACCCTGTTCGAACGCAGCCAGCAACGCATCCGCCTGACCCGTGACGGCCAGACCTTCCTGGCTGAAACCAAAGCGCTGCTGACCCACGCCAACCGCCTGGAGTCCCTGGGCAAGCGCCTGGGCCGTGGTGAAGAAGGTGGGCTGTGCATCGGCTACATCGAAAACGCCATGCATGCCGGTGTGTTGCCCAATGCCCTGCGCATCCTGCGCGACGACCGCCCCACCGTGCATATCAAGCTGTACAACCTGCCCTCTCTCGAACAACTGGAAGGCCTGCGCCAGCGCAGCCTGGATATCGCGCTGGTGAACGAGCCGCCGGCCGACGATGATCCCGACCTGATCGCACTGCAAGTATTGGATGACCCGATGCTGCTGGCCCTGCCTGAACACCACCCATTGGCACGCCAAAGCGAGTTGCTGCCCGAACACCTGGCCGATCAGGAATGGATCGGCGTACAGCGCAAACCCGGCGCACACCCCACCGATGACTTTATCGCCGCCTGCATCCGCGCCGGTTTCACCCCGCAGATCCCCATGGAAGCCGGTGAACCGTTCACCGCCTTGGGCCTGGTTGCTTCAGGCCTGGGCGTGGCGATGGTGCAAAAGGGCCTGAGCCGCAATGCCCCGCCCGGCGTGGTGTTGCGGGAGTTGCCGTGGCTGAGCTACACCACGCCGCTGTGGGCGGCGTGGCATCGGATCAACCTGCGGCCACTGGTGGAAACCTTCCGCAAGGTACTCACGGAGCCCAAGGCCTGACGCCGTTCAAAACTGTGGGAGCGGGCTTGCTCGCTCCCACATTTAGATTGTGGTGTCGGTTAGATCAATTCCCGCAACCGATACCACAACATCCCCAACGCCAGCAGCGGCGAGCGCAGCGCCTTACCACCCGGAAAGGTCATGTGTGGCACTTGGCCGAAAATATCCAGGCCCGTGCTGTGGCCGGCGTGGATACCTTCGGCCAGCAGCCTGGCGCACCAGTGGGTCACATTCAGCCCATGCCCGGAATAGCCCTGGGCATAAAACACATTCGGGTACTGCTTCAACCGGCCCACCTGCGGAAAGCGGTTGGCAGTAATGCCGATCTTGCCGCCCCACTGGAACTCAATGGCGGTATGGGCCAGTTGCGGGAACACCTTGAGCATTTTCGGTTGCATATAGGCGGCGATGTCCGCCGGATCGCGGCCGGAGTAATGGCAGGCGCCGCCGAATAGAAGGCGGCGGTCAGCGGACAATCGATAGTAGTCCAGGCCGACTTTCTGGTCGCACAGCGCAAGGTTCTGCGGGATCAACTGGTTGGCCACATCTTCCGACAACGGCTCGGTGGCGATGATGTAGCTGCCCGCCGGGAGCACCTTGCCGCTCAGGCGCGGTTCCAGTTCCTCCAGATGGGCATTGCAGGCCAGCACCAGGTGGTCGGCGCGCACCGTGCCGCCTGCGCAGCGCACTTGCACCGTGTCGCCGTGGATCAGTTCAAGCACCTCAGTGTGCTCGAAGATCCGCACCCCGAGAGACTCGGCCAACTGCGCTTCACCCAGCACCAGATTCAACGGGTGAAGGTGCCCGGAGCCCATGTCCACCAAGCCGCCGGCATACACCGACGAGCCCACCACTTGCTGAATATCCTGCGGACCCACAAGGCGTGTTTCGTGGGCATACCCCATCGCCGCCAAGTGCTCCTGCTCACCTTTGAACGCCGCGAACTGCGTCGGCGTATTGGCCAATTCGCAAAAACCCCAGCGCAGGTCGCAGTCGATGTTGTGCTCACGAATACGCTCGCCCACCAACGCCACCGAGTCGATGCCGGCGCGCTCCAGGTAACGCACGCCCTCCTCGCCCACGTACTTGGCGAAGCCCGACACGTCATGACCGATACCGCGAATCAACTGCCCGCCATTGCGCCCGCTGGCGCCCCAGCCGATACGACGGGCTTCCAGCAAAATCACCGAAAGCCCACGCTGGGCCAGTTCAATGGCGGTATTCACACCGGTGAAGCCGCCGCCGATCACGCACACATCGGCGGTCAGGTCGGCGCCCAATGCGGGGCGCTCCGTCAGGGCGTTGGCCGTGGCCCGGTAGTAAGACCGGGCGTGGTCAGTCGACGGCATCATTTGTTGGTCTTCACTTTGCTCCAGGCGCGGGTCATCAGGCGCATGGTCGCCGGGGTCGGCGTGGTGGAAATATAGAGTTTGTCGAGCACCTCCTGAGACGGGTACACCTCAGGGTTGTTCACCAGTTCCGGGTCCATGAACGCCTTGGCGGCCGGGTTGGCGTTGGCATACCCCACCGAGGCGCTGACCTTGGCGATCACCTCAGGGTCGAGCAGGTAGTTGATAAAGGCATGGGCTTCTTTCGGATTGCTCGCGTCGGCGGGAATCGCCAGCAGGTCGAACCACAGGTTGGAGCCTTCCTTGGGAATCGAATAGGCGATGTTCACCCCGTTCTTGGCTTCCTTGGCGCGGTTGGCGGCCTGGAACACGTCGCCGGAATAACCGAAGGCCACGCAGATATCACCGTTGGCCAAATCCGAGATGTACTTGGAAGAATGGAAGTAGGTGATGTACGGCCGCAACGTCAGCAGCTTGGCCTCGGCCTGCTTGTAGTCCTCGGGGTTCTCGCTGCGCGGGTCCTTGCCCATGTAGTTGAGGATCGCCGGGAACAGCTCGTCCGCCGAGTCGAGGAAGGCCACGCCGCATTGGTTGAGTTTCTTGATGTTCTCAGGCTCGAACAGCACCGCCCACGAATCGATATGGTCAATGCCCAGCACCTGCTTGACCTTGTCGACGTTATAGCCGATGCCATTGGTGCCCCACAGGTACGGCACCGAGTGCGCGTTGCCGGGGTCATTCTTTTCCAGCAGCTTGAGCAGCTTGGGGTCGAGGTTCTTGAAGTTGGGCAGTTGCGCGCGGTCGAGCTTGAGGAACGCACCAGCCTTTACCTGGCGTGCCAGGAAGTGGTTGGACGGCACCACCACGTCATAGCCGGTGCGCCCGGCGAGCAACTTGCCCTCCAGGGTTTCATTGGAGTCGAACACGTCGTAGATCGGCTTGATCCCGGTCTTGGCCTGGAAGTCGGCCAGGGTGGTCTCGCCGATATAGTCGGTCCAGTTATAGACGCTGACCGTCGGCGCCGCCTGGCTGGCGCTGCTGAATGCGGCCACCAGGGCCAGCGGGAGAAGCTGTTTCACAAGACGCATATCGACACCCCTTTTTTTGGTTTTTTTAGACGCTCAACAGCAGGAACTCACGCTCCCAGGAACTGATCACCCGCTTGAAATTCTCGTGCTCGGCACGCTTGACCGCGACGTAGCCCCGCACGAACTTGTCGCCCAGGTACTGCTTGACCGTGTCGCAATCCTCCATGCGTGCCAGCGCATCTTCGAGGGTGAACGGCAGGCGCAGGTTGCGGCGCTCGTAGGCACGCCCTTCCACTGGCGCGCTGGGTTCGATCTGCTCGATCATGCCGAGGTAGCCACACAGCAGACTAGCCGCAATTGCCAGGTAGGGATTGGCATCGGCGCCGGGCAAACGGTTCTCCACGCGCATGGCGTCGGGGCTGGAGGTGGGCACGCGCAGGCCAACGGTGCGGTTCTCTTCGCCCCACTCGACGTTGACCGGTGCCGAGGTGTCCGGCAGGAAGCGGCGGAACGAGTTCACGTTGGGCGCAAACATCGGCAGCAGCTTGGGAATGTACTTCTGCAAGCCGCCGATGTGGTGCAGGAACAGCTGACTCTTGTTGCCATCCGCGTCGACGAACACCGGTTTGCCGGTGGCGATGTCGACCACGCTCTGATGCAGGTGCATGGCGCTGCCCGGCTCGTCGGCCACCGGCTTGGCCATGAACGTGGCGGCCACGTTGTGCTTGAGCGCGGCTTCGCGCAGGGTGCGCTTGAACACAGTGATCTGGTCGGCCAGGTCGAGGGCATCGCCGTGGCGGAAGTTGATTTCCATCTGCGCCGGGCCGTCTTCGTGAATCAGCGTATCGAGGTCCAGGCCCTGGGCTTCGCACCAGTCGTAGACATCTTCGAAGAGCGGGTCGAATTCGTTGGCCGCATCGATGGAAAACGACTGGCGACCGGTTTCGGCGCGGCCAGAGCGGCCTACCGGGGTTTTCAGCGGCAGGTCCGGGTCTTCGCAGCGCTGGGTCAGGTAGAACTCCATTTCCGGCGCGACGATCGGCTGCCAGCCCTGGTCGGTGTACAACTGCAGGACCTTCTTCAGCACGTTGCGCGGCGACAGTTCGATAGGGTTGCCCTGCTTGTCGAAGGTGTCGTGGATCACAATCGCCGTGGGTTCGATGGCCCACGGCACCACATAGGTGGCGTTGGACACCGGGCGGCAGACCATGTCGATATCGGCCGGGTCGAGCAGGTCGTAGTAGATGTCGTCGTCGACAAAGTCCCCGGTTACCGTTTGCAGCAGCACACTTTCCGGCAGGCGCATGCCTCGCTCATGCAGGAACTTGTTGGTGGGCGCAATCTTGCCGCGTGCAATGCCAGTCAAATCACTGATCACGCATTCGACTTCGGTAATCTTGTGTTCTTTCAGCCAGGCGGACAGCTGATCGAAGGGGGCGTTCATAAGGACCTCGTCATGGGTTGGGTGCATGCGCCGGCTTGTACTCCTGGCGCATTGAGGTCTATCTTGATGCCGTCGCCCCTGCGGCATCTATCCACTTTGCACGAACCACAACGCACCAATAGAGTGCGCCCAGGTTACCCATGACACAGGCAACAGCTTTGCGCGTACAGGCCTTCACCACCGGTGATGTGGCCGCTCAATGCAATGCGACACCCGGTTGGGTGCAGCAGTACCAGCAGATGTCCCCAGGGCATTTTGCCGGGCGGATCCGCTACCTCGACCTGCAGGGTGTGCAGGTGTACGAAGAGAGCATGAACACCCGTGTGGAGCAGCATTTCAATGCACCGCCAGGCTCGTTGGCGTTCTGTTTCGACGGCAGCGATAACGCGCTGTACATGCTCAATGGCGAAAGCCACAACACCTGGATCACCCCGGAAAACTACCGAGAAGTGGCGGTGGTGTTCGGGCCGCAGTTCGTGCAACGCCATGGGCTGGATGTGGCGAAACTCGAAGGTCTGTTCATGGCGCCGCTGAACTGCCAGCAGAATGCGCTGTTCACCCGCTGGCTGAGTGGCACGCTGACACGGTTGTCTACAGAAATCGACCCCGTCGCCCTCACCCAGCAACTGCTCGATGACTGCCTGTTTATCCTCGACAACGCCTGCGTGGGTCTGGACCGCAGCTCATTGCAGCGACGCAGCGAAGAACGCCGGCTGATGGCACGCATCGGCGAATGGGCGGAGGATGCGCCGGATGAATCCGTGAACCTGCTGGAACTGGCACAGATTGCCGGTGTGCCCTTGCGCCAGTTGCAGCAGGGGTTCAAAACCTACACCGGCATGAGCCCCGCGCAGTGGTTGCGGTTGCGCCGGTTGAACGGCGCACGGCGGGAGTTGTTGAGTGGCGCCAACACCACCGTGGCCGAGGTCGCGATGAACTGGTCGTTCTGGCATTTGGGGCGGTTTTCCAGCAGTTATCGAGCGCTGTTCAAAGAGCTTCCCAGCGAAACCCTGAAACACCACCCGAATCACCGTTCACCCGCTGTAGCGTCAGCGTGCGGTTATTCAAACCGTGCACGTTTAGGCAACTGAAACATCGGATGGCCTTGCCTCAGGGCATCGTAATTCAATATGCCCTGCTCAAGGCTTTCAAAAAGCACTCTTGGGTTTTCCGTTTGCGCCAAATCCTGATTGATCCCGCGCAGGCGTATTCGAAGTGGCTCATCCGCATAAGCAACTCGCTTGAGAAATACCCACAGTCGGTTCCGCAAGCCTTCATATCCCACTCGGTAATCGAGCGTCATGGACATTCTGGCAAAGCGCGACAGGTAGCCTGGGATGCGAGGATCGGCCCCTCGCTCCTGCGCCACCACTTTTTGCCATAGCGCCGTTCTGGCGACCGCATCAGGCTCAAGCAAGCCCCTGACCCAGTCATCCGGTTGGTTCAGCGGCGCAGCGCTGGTGTCGATCCATAGTTCGAAACCGGTTTCCTGGCGAAACGCGAGCAGACGCTGGAGGGTGGTCAGATCGTTGAAGGGATTTTCGCTCAGGTCCAGCCCCCACCTTAAATCAAGCGTTCGGGGAATAGAGGTAAACCGATTACCCGCCAGCCCCAGAAACTCCAGCGACCTACGGTTAACCAATGCTTGGGGAATATCCACTAGCCCTGTTCGATCAAGCCTGAGGCTGCGTAATTCAGGCAGCGTATCAATCGATGGCGCCGCCCCCAAGGGGTTACCGCTCAGGTCAAGTGACTCCAGCGTTGTCAGCTTGCCGAGCAGCGCATTATTATCCGGCACCATCTGCAGCGCCCCGTCGGTCAACTTCAGATGTCTCAAACGGCTCATTTTTGCTACATCGGCCGGGATCAAGGCATCGGGAATGCCTTGAAGCTCGAGCGTGTCAAGACGTGGAAAGCAACCTAAATAAAGGTGAAGCTGCGATCCCTGTATTACCGCTGGTTTACTCAGCTCGACCACTGAGTTGAACTCGACGAATCTTTCATCGAAAGGTGCGTTGGGTAATCTGCCAGGGTTCAGACGTGGAAAACCGCCCTCAGGTGTAGCGTCAAACATAAACTTGAAGCCAACCATCCGACCATCGCGATAGACCTTGAGAGCGTCCGGACCACGCCACGTGTATAGCTGACGGAGCCTCTCGTTCATGTCATTTCGGGATACCCCCTCGCGGTCCATCCACGCTTGCTTGTCTTGCTCATCAATTTCGGCGTCAGGATCATCCAGGCTAGTGTAATAATCATCCTCTAGAACGTCGTCCCGCAGCCAATCTTGAAGACACACTTCCAGGTCTGCCTCAGAATCCTTGATACGCTGCAATTCGGCTTGCGCGTCACCAGGCCAATCGAAACAGCCCATAAACTCACTGACCTGTTGATCCGTGAAACCCGGAATGTAACTGTCAACCAGCATTCTGTCGGTCTGCAGGACTTCCCTTGGCACGCCCCCTGCGCCGCCGCGCAACCCGCCCTCTTCAGGCTCAAAAAACGGAGTTCGCAATTGCTGGCGACGCAGTACCGTTTCCAAATCGCGCCTACCCAGGATATTGCGCCGTAGCATGAACTTGAAGTGTTCGAGGCTATCGGCCCGCACACCCATTTGGGTTAACTCTGCGTTCGACAGGTTGTGTAAAATCGCGTCAGCAAAATCGTCTGTGGTATAGCCTGGTTGCAGCACTGAATCAGGGCATTTGTAGAGATTTCCCTCCTGAATGATCGTGCGTTGTTCTGCAAGGGACGGCGCGCCGATCCGATCCAGCACTGCCCCATTGGCCGCCCCTTCGCGGACCGTAATCGACAGCCGAGGATTCCAGCCCTGCATACGCTGGGCGCTGTGCAGCAGCAGCGTGTCGCTGTCTGCATTGCGTACCGTATTCAGATAGACCCCTTCATATGCACGAGCCAGGCGCAACTCCTGCTCACTGGCTGCCACTTGCGGTTCCAGGCGCTGTAGCAACGCCTTGATCTGGCCCAGGGTCAGCGTGCTGTCAGGGCTCAATTGCTGTGAGGCTAAGAGTTGATCGAGTATCGATGAAGGCAGCGATGGGTATTCATGCCCGAGGGTTTTCTGCAGATCACTCTGCGGGCTTGTGACGTTTTGGTAATAGCGCTCAAACATGGATACGCGCTGTTCACGAACGATCGCCTGGGCCTTGAGGCGCAGCAGTCGGACCCTTACGTCAATAGAGGGGTAAGGGGCTTCTGGCATCAGGAGTTCACCCAATAAACGCCGGGTTCCCTGCTCGCTCAGACGACGCGCCAAAGACCGGAAAAACGGGCTTTTTGTTTCAATGGTCAACACATCGCCCCTGGCCACGGTTGTCCCCGTTTCCCAGATGATGCGATCCCCCTCCTTCAGCCTCAAGCCGACGTCGGCCGGCCACGCTTTATCCGTCGTCAACCAGCGTAATCTGTGCATATCACCCAGTGGCAGCTCACTGCTACCGAGTTGCACGATATAGGCTTCTACCCGTTGGGTGATATTGAAACGCAGCAATGTATCGGCCAGCAGCCCCTGGGGTCGGGCACCCGTGGTGAGTTGCAGGCGCAATTGTTCATCGGTCACGCCACTGACCTGACGGATTAGCTCAAGCCTCTCGTCCGAAAGGCCCTCCACTGCTCGCCCAAAACCACGCATCAATTGTGGACGGGTCCACTGCGAGATCGGCACCCCTTCCGCCCCGGGTGGGATGAACACATCATGGGGCTCGGGTCGAGGCGTTGACGACTGAACAGCTGGATTTTCCTGGGCTTCAGGCTCTGCCGGCGTCTTGTCAGATACTGCGGGCTCCCGCGGCGGCTCGCTCACAGAGTCTGCCAGCCCCGTACCGCCCTTGATCAGCAGCGGCAGTGCATTGAGCAAGCCAAAGACTGTGCGTGTTACGCCTTCGTTAACCTGATCGCGACCTTCGGCACCCAGGATTTCAGACACACCTTGCGCGGCTTGAATCAGCCCGGCCAAGCCCAATAACCCTTCACCGCCGGGGAAGAAAATTGCCAGAGCGCCCCAGCGGTTGAGCCATCCGACGACAGGGTTGACCACCGCTGCCAAGTTGTCGCGATTGACATCGGCATCATCGCGTATCGCTTCCTGGGCAGTGGTCAGGCTTGTCTGCTTGAACACCTTGACCAGTTCGGCAAACGGATCGACTGAGTTGGGGACGATGTCCAGCGTGATGTAATCGTCGGGGTTCCAATAACCGTCATTGTTGAAAAATCCGGAGTCTCGGGTCAGGTGATGTTGACGCGGATACTCGGCCATGGCCTCCAGTGCCGTCAGTACACCGGCATGAAAAGTGCCGTCAATGCGGTCGTCCTTGGCGAAGTGCTCCGCCAGAGCGGTTCTTTTTTCTCGCACCTTGCTCTGTTCTACAATCCATGCGCGCAACGCCTTGATATCTGCGAACTGATGGAGCGGCGACGAATTGCCGGGCACATACAGCAACACCATTGCGCTGACACAGTGACGTAATACCCAAATATCACACGCCGTGTAGCGGTAGATCACCAGCCGGGACACCTCGACATGCGCCGCCGGGTGCGTACGTTGCTCCAATTGGGTTTTGTCGATGGCAGAAAACTCAACCTCGTTATCTCCCAGCCCCGCCGCCGACAATGCTAACTGCAAGCCCGCCAGGGTCAAACTGGACTCAAGCCGTTGCAGAAAGGCAACCATGACAAAAGCCGTCTTCATCGAGGTGCGCAAAGGGTACGGTGCGCTCCCCATTATCACGGCGTCCGATGGCAACGTACGATCCAGGTAGTCCTGATACAGCTCTTTGTATTCGAGGAGCCACACCCATTTCTTGTAGTCCGCCGCAGTGATCGCAAGCTGCGTCGAAGGCCCGTATGTCTGCGGATCGCTGCGACGGTAAATGCCCTCGTAGTCCCTGTGATTACCACTGCCCACGTAGGCGAACTCATCGACATTCTTGACGATTTTTATCTCTGGCCCTACCGCTGGCGGTGTGTAAAAGCCAAAGGCGGTTTCTCCAAAACGATCATCAGCCACGGCTTGATAATCGCTGAGCAAGGCCTGTACCAGTGACTGCCGGAAGCGAATCTGGCCCTGATGCACACCGTTGATGGGTGGATGGCCGTGGTAGTCGTAGTCCAGAGTCACCAATTGAGTGGTGACGGGGTCAACGTCGTCCCCCCATTTTTGGCGTATCAATGTTGCGCCATGCTCAGCCGGGGTCAGTACCAGGCTGTCTTGCAGCGCACGGTTCAGTGGCGCCAGCGCATTGTCTTGTGAGGCGGAGAGTGTCATGTCATCAGTTCCATCTGCAATTTAAGCCTGCGACTTTAGCGCCGCCTGCCTGAGCGGCAGATCAGCAAAGCGCCCTCCAAAGCGCTCCTGAAGACGATACATTCTGTAGTTCGCGGCCCGTACGTGACGCCTCGCCCTGCACTCGGCCTTGTAATAAACAGCCGATATGCCTAGCTTATGCGCCCCCCGCCCCGCGCTTTAAGGCCCTGCCCCCATGGTTTTGCGTTTTCGTCCCGTCGTCACCTCACGTTTCGCCCTTGGCCTGCTGCTCAGCGGCGGCATTGGTAACAGCCTCGCGGCTGAAATCGAACTGCCGGCGGTGAACGTCCAGGGCCAGGACGAATCCGGCTACCGCAGTGAAACCGCCTCGGTGGGCGGCTTTGATGACGCGCCGCTGCTGGACACACCCGCTTCGATCACGGTGATCAACGCCGCACTGATCAAGGACCAGCAAGCGCGCCTGCTCAGCGAAGTACTGCGCAACGACGCCTCGGTGGGCGACAGCTACGCGCCCATCGGCTACTACGAGAATTTTGTGGTGCGCGGCTTCTCGCTGAACGCGGCGAGCAGCTACAAGATCAATGGGCGCACCATCACGGGCGAGCAGAACGTCGCCCTGGAAAACAAACAACAGGTGGAAGTGCTCAAGGGCCTGGCGGGCCTGCAAAGCGGGATTTCCGAGCCGAGCGGCGTGATCAACTACGTGACCAAGCGCCCGGAAGATGTGCGCTCGGTGACCGTCTCCACCGACGATCGCGGCAGCGGCTACCTCGCCACCGACGTCGGCGGCTGGTTTGGCAGCGAGCAGCAGTTCGGCCTGCGCGCCAACGTGGCCCATGAAGACCTCAATTCCTATGTGGAACACGCCAATGGCCAGCGCGATTTTGTGTCCCTGGCGTTCGACTGGAACATCAGCCCTGACGCGGTGTTGCAGCTGGATGCGGAATACCAGAACAAGCAACAACGTTCGGTGCCGGGCTACCAGTTGCTGGGCGGCACCGAAGTGCCCCACGACGCCTCGCCAAAAAAACTGCTGGGCCACCAGAGCGGTTCGAAGCAAGTGGGCATTGATTCACTGAACCTTAACGGCAAGTTCGAGTACCGCTTCAGCGATCAGTGGAAAGGCAGTGTCAGCGCCGCCCGCAGCAAGGTGGTGATCGATGACTACAGTTCATTTGCCTATGGTTGCTTCTACGTGACCGATTGCGGCACCGCCTTTTTCAGCCCCAGCGGCGACTACGACATCTACGACTACCGCAGCCCCGACGACACCCGTCGTGACGACGAAGTGCAGGCAGCCATGACCGGGCTCTTCGACACCGGTAGCCTGGGCCATGAACTCACCTTCGGCACCAGCGCCTTCCGCCGGGTGGTCGACAAGCGCAAGTCGGTCAACGAATACATCGGCAGCAGCAACATCAATGTCGACGCCCCGACCTTCACCCCCACCGATGTGCCGCTCAACGACAAGCACAAGCGCCTCGACAGTCGCCAATACGGCGTGTTCGTCACCGACCGCATCCGCTTCAACGAGCAATGGCAAACCATCCTCGGTGGCCGTGAAGTGCGCCTGGATGAAAAAGCCTTCGACGAAAACGGCAATCAACAACGCCACACCCAGCGATACGAGTTTCTGCCCCAGGCATCGTTGATCTACAAACCGGTGGAAAACGTGTCGTTGTACACCAGCTACAGCAAGGGCCTGTCCCTGGGCGGTGAGGCACCTTGGACGACCCGCAACGACGGCGAAACCCTGGCCCCCACCACCTCACGTCAAATCGAAGCCGGCGTTAAATACGACTGGCGCCGCATGAGCTTCACCGCCGCTGTATTCCAGACCCGCCAGGCCTACCAATACGCCAAACCGGACGGCACCGGCGCATTCGACTACGTGCAACAAGGCGAGCAAAAAAACACCGGACTGGAACTGTCGGCCAACGGCTGGGCCACCGAGCGCCTGCAGATCGCAACCAGCGTGGCGGCGATTCGCGCGCGGGTGAGCGGCAGCGGTACTGCGGACTATGAGAGCCACCAAGCGATCAACGTGCCCAAGCTGCGCGCCAGTGTGTATGCCGATTACGCGTTGCCTTGGGTGAACGGCCTGGCGGTACTGGGCGGCGTGCAATACAGCGCCAAGAAGTACGCCAACCGTAGCGGCAATGTGGAGGTGGGGGATTACGCAGTGGTGAACGTAGGCAGCCGCTTCACCACCAAGGTGAGCGGCTATGAAACGGTGTTCCGCCTGAGCGTCGACAACCTGTTCGACAAGCGCTACTGGCGCGACGCGGGCGAGTACATGGGCGATGACTATCTGTTCCAGGGCGCGCCGTTGACGGCGCGCCTGAGTGCTTCGGTCAACTTCTGACGCTTACTTGGGCATCTTGCGGAAACCTACGGCCAGGCGATTCCAGCTGTTGATGGTGGCGATGGCCACGCTCAGGTCGATTTGCTCCTGAGGGCTGAACTCGGCGGCCAGGGCGTTGAAGTCTTCGTCCGGGGCGTGAGTGTGGCTGATCAGGGTCAGGCTTTCGGCCCAGGCCAGTGCGGCGCGTTCACGCGGGGTGAAGAACGGTGTTTCACGCCAGGCGGAGACGGTGTACAGGCGGCGCTCGGTTTCGCCGCCTTTACGGGCGTCGGCGGTGTGCATGTCGAGGCAGAAGGCGCAGCCGTTGATCTGCGAGACGCGCAGGCGGACCAGCTCCAGCAGGGGCAGCTCGATGGACAGTTTGCCGACGGCGGCTTCCAGGGCGAGCATGGCTTTCATGGCGTCTGGGGAGGCAGTGTAGAAATCGGTACGGGTTTGCATGGTATTGCTCCAGAACGGTGGGGATTGGCCGCTAGGTTAGCCACCGAGGCACTGGGGAGAAATATCCAATTTTGGGGAAGAGTGGGTGACCAATTCTTCCTGGGAGGGTGTTTCGGTCTATACAGCAGCCCTTTCAAGGTCTTTGAAAAACCATTAAGGGCGAACACTGCAACTGTGGCGAGCGGGCTTATCGCCATCTCTATCTAAAGACCTTGAAAGGGCTGGGTCTATACAGGCAATGGCTCAAACACCCCGTCTGCGAGCGAGTGCCCGCGACGGGATAATCTGGATTTACCAGAATCGCTGCTGGGTCAATCGGCTCCACCAGCTCAGCAGCACCCGGTCCACCGAGCCACTCGCCGCCAGGCCCACGCGCTCTTGCAAGCTCTTGCGCTCGGCATAGTGCAGGTGGAACACCTCGGCGGTCTTGGCCTTGGTGGCCAGGTATTCATCGCTGGTTTGCAGTTCATCGACCAGTTGCTTGTCGAGCGCTGCAACACCCAGCCACACTTCTCCGGTCGCGACATCATCGATGGCCAACTGTGGGCGGTAACGCGAGACGAAGTTCTTGAACAACTGGTGAGTGATGTCCAGGTCTTCCTGGAACTTCTCGCGACCCTTCTCGGTGTTTTCGCCAAACACGGTGAGGGTGCGTTTGTACTCACCGGCGGTCAGCACTTCAAAGTCGATGTCGTGCTTTTTCAGCAGGCGGTTGACGTTAGGCAACTGCGCTACCACGCCAATGGAGCCGAGGATGGCAAACGGTGCGCTGATGATCTTCTCGCCGATGCACGCCATCATGTAGCCGCCGCTGGCCGCCACCTTGTCGATGCACACGGTCAACGGCACGCCGGCCTGGCGGATACGCGCCAGTTGCGACGAAGCCAGGCCGTAGCTGTGGACCATGCCACCGCCGCTTTCCAGGCGCAGCACCACTTCATCCTTCGGCGTGGCCAGGCTCAGCAGGGCGGTGATTTCATGGCGCAGGCTTTCAGTGGCCGAGGCCTTGATGTCGCCATCAAAATCCAGCACGAACACCCGTGGCTTGGCCTCGGCTTTCTGCTTGCCTTTCTTCTTTTCGGCCTTGCCTTCGGACTTGCGCAGGGCCTTGAGCTGGTCTTTGTCGAGCAGAGTCGATTCCAGGCGCTCACGCAGGCCCTTGTAGAAGTCATTGAGTTTGCTCACCTGCAATTGGCCGGCGGATTTGCGACGACCTTTGCTGCGCAGCGACGCAAAGCTGATCAGTACCACCAGAATAGCGACCACCAGGGTGACGGTCTTCGCCAGAAAGCTCGCGTATTCGGCCAGAAAATCCATAGTTCTCCTTACAAGTGCGGTGCGCCAGGCGCGGATTGCCCAAGCATACCGACGGGGCTTGCCGGGAGCCAGTGCTCAAACCGCCACCAGGCGCCCTCTAACGAGCTTTTAAAACAAGCGTATGTTTTTTCATTGACAGCTCGCAGGCATCCTCATAACCTCGCCAGACTTTCAACGTACCGGGAAAACGGACGTGGGCAGCATCTATCTGATTCGACATGGCCAGGCCTCCTTCGGTGCAGACGACTATGACGTCCTGTCGCCCGTCGGCGTGGAGCAGGCACAAGTGCTCGGCCGCCACCTGGCGGAAATGGGCCTGGTGTTCGACCGCTGTGTGGCCGGCGACCTGCGCCGCCAGCAGCACACCGCCACTGCCGCGTTCGATCAGTACAGCGCCCTGGGCCTGCCGGTACCAGCACTGGAAACCGACAGCGCCTTCAACGAATTCGATGCCGACGCAATCATCCGCGCCCTGCTCCCCGACCTGCTCACCACCGAACCCGAAGCCCTGGAGATCCTGCGCAACGCCGCGCAGAACCGCAGCGAATTCCAGCGCATTTTCGCCCTGATCATCGAGCGCTGGCTGGCCGGCACCTACGACCCGCCAGGGCTGGAAAGCTGGCTGGGCTTTGTGGAACGTGTGCAGGGTGGCCTGCAACGTATTCTTGAAGTGGCGGACAACGCGCAGAAAATCGCCGTGTTTACCTCCGGCGGCACCATCACCGCCCTGCTCCACCTGATTACCCGGATGCCTGCCGCGCAAGCGTTCGAACTGAACTGGCAAATTGTTAACACCTCGCTCAACCAGCTGAAATTCCGCGGTCGCGAGGTGGCACTGGCTTCCTTCAACAGTCATGCCCACTTGCAACTGTTGAAGGCGCCGCAGCTCATCACGTTCCGATGAACTGCGGCCAACCGTGACCCCAAGGTCACTGGACTCTACCCTAAAGGATCGAAACCATGACTGACGTAGCCAAAGCTGTAGAAGCAATGAAAGCCAAATTCAACCCAGCCGCCGCCGACGGCCTGGACCTGGTGTTCGGTTTCCGCATCGACGAAACCAAGAACTTTTCCCTGGTCGTCAAAGACAAGACCTGCGAGCTGCAGGAAGGCGAAAACCCAGACGCCCAAGTGACCCTGGTCATGGACAGCGAAACCCTGGAAGGCATCGTCGACGGCTCCACCGACGGCATGCAGGCCTTCATGGGCGGCAAACTGCGCACCGAAGGCGACATGATGCTGGCGATGAAGCTGAGCGAACTGTTCCCTTCCTGAATCCGCTGAAGCTCAAATGTGGGAGCAAGCCCGCTCCCACATTTTATTCTGCGGTGTGATTTAGATTTTTGGCTGCAATAACAACACCACCAACGCACTCCACCCCGTCTGATGCGAAGCCCCCAACCCGCGCCCGGTCTCGCCATGAAAATACTCGTGGAACAACACCAGGTCGCGACTCTCCGGGTCAGCCTCCAGCTGCGCATACCCGGCCATCGACGGCCGCAGGCCATTCTCATCGCGTAGAAACAACCGGGTCAGTCGCTGACTGAGGCTGTCAGCCACTTCCTCCAGGGATGACAGATAACCACTGCCCGTCGGGTACTCCACCGAGAAGTTATCGGCGTAATAGCGGTGAAATTCGCGCAACGATTCGATCAGCATGTAGTTCACCGGCATCCACAACGGCCCGCGCCAGTTGGAGTTGCCGCCGTACAGCCGCGAGTCGGATTCGCCCGGCTGGTAACTCGCACACAGGGTATTGCCGTTCATCTTCAATGCCAGCGGTTGTTCGGCGAACGCCTTGGACAGAGAGCGCACACCAAACGCCGACAGGAACTCATTGTCATCCAACATGCGTCGCAGCAGGTCCTTGGTGCGTTCGCCACGCAGCAACGCCAGCAACAGGCGATTGCCCTGCCCCGGTTCGTTCCAGCGCGAGACCAGTTTGGCCAGGTCCGGACGGTGCTTCATGAAGCCCAGCAAACGCTCGCGCAACCCTTCCAGGCCTTCATGCTCGCGCTGCTCCAGCACCAGCACGGCAAACAGCGGCATCAGCCCGACGATGGAACGCAGGCGCACCGGCTCGTTCTGGCCATCGGGGCGGTGCAGCACATCGTAGAAAAACAGGTCCTGCTCATCCCACAGGCCTTCGGCGCCGTCGTCGACGCGGTTGATGGCGCCGGCGATATACAGGAAGTGCTCGAAGAACTTCACCGCGATGTCGACATACACCCCATTGCGCTTGGCCAGCTCCAGGGCGATGCGCATCAAGTCCAGCGCATACGCCGCAACCCACGCCGTGCCGTCGGCCTGATCCAGCTGGTAACCCGCTGGCAACGCGGCCGAGCGGTCGAACAAGGCGATATTGTCCAGCCCGAGGAAGCCGCCCTGGAACAGATTGCGCCCCTCGGCATCCTTACGATTGACCCACCAGGAAAAATTCAACAGCAGCTTGTGAAAAATCCGCTCCAGAAAATCCATATCGCCGACGCCGGTCAGCGCCTTGTCCTGTTGATAGACGCGCCAACTGGCCCAGGCATGCACCGGCGGGTTGGCGTCGTCGAAGCGCCATTCGTAAGCCGGCAACTGGCCGTTGGGGTGCATGAAGCGATCTTTCACCAGCAGCAACAGTTGCTGCTTGGCATACCCCGGATCGATCAATGCCATGGCCACTGCCTGGAAGCCTTGGTCCCACGAGGCATACCACGGATATTCCCAGGTGTCGGGCATGGAAAGGATGTCGAAATTCGACAGGTGCCGCCAATGGGTGTTGCGAATGTGCAGGCGTTCGGGCGGCGGCGCGGGTTGTGCCGGGTCGCCGTCGAGCCATTGGTTCACGTCGAAATAATAGAGCTGCTTGGACCACAGTAACCCGGCCAAGGCCTGGCGCTGCACATTGCACGCGTCCTCATCGGCGATGCCGTGTTGCAAGGCGGCGTAGAAGTCATCGGCCTCTTGGCGGCGTTGCTCGAACAGCTTGCGGGCGTTGACTGGCGGCGCGTCGACCGGCGCAAAACGCAGGTAGAGGGCTTTGCTTTCCAGGCCGGCCAGGTCGAGGATGAAACGCGCGGCGACTTTAGTCCCGCTGTCGCGTCGAATCGCAGCGTGGTCACCGCCGACTACGTAATCATTGATTCCATCCTTGAACGGCCCCGGCGCCGCCTGCCCATCCAGCCGGGGAATATTGGTTTCGTTCTCGCAGAATAACCACTCCATCCCGTCCTGGCCCCAGGCGCTGAGATGGCGATCCGCCAATTCATGATGACGCGCCAGCACCTGCTCGCCGTCCGGCGTCAACTGCGGCTTGGGTGCGTCGAAGGTCCAGCTCCAGTCATTGCGCGCCCACAGGTGGGGCAACACCTGCACACGCGTTGGCTGGTCAGAACGGTTGTGTACGGTCACACGCATGAAGATATCGTCGGGCTGATGCTTGGCATATTCGACGCTGACATCGCAGTAGCGGTTGTCTTCGAACACGCCGGTATCGAGGATCTCGTACTCGGCATCCGCCAGGCCACGGCGGGCGTTTTCGCTGATCAGGTCGGCGTAGGGAAAGGCGGCATGGGGGTATTTGTAGAGCATGCGCATGTAGGCATGGCTCGGGACGCCGTCGACGAAAAAGTACAGTTCCTTGACGTCTTCACCGTGGTTGCCCTCGGCATTGTTGAGGCCGAACAGGCGCTCCTTGAGGATCGCGTCGCGCTCGTTCCACAGGGCCAGGCCCAGGCACCAGCGTTGCGCCTTGTCGCTGAAACCCGCCAAACCATCCTCGCCCCAGCGATAGGCGCGGCTGCGCGCGTGTTCATGGGGGAAGTAGGTCCAGGCGTCGCCATCGGCGCTGTAGTCTTCGCGCACCGTGCCCCATTGGCGTTCACTCAGATAAGGGCCCCACTCGCGCCAACGCTCGGCATCCTGCTGCGCCAGGCGTTGGCCTTCGAGGGTTGCACGTATTCGGTTGTCGGGTGTGGCCGTCATCGGGTCCTCCATCGCCTACCAGATGAGAGGCAGTGTAGAGCCCAATGACGCCCGGGTGCACATGAAGACTTAGAAGATGGCGTAGGTGTAGTTGAAGATCAGGCGGGTCTGGTCCTGGTCGGCAGTGCCGGTGTTCTTGCCGTGATAAGTACCGGTACGGAAAGTCGTACCAAAACCTTTCAAAGGACCGGCCTGCACAACGTAGTCCAGGCGGAAGTCGGCTTCGTTTTCTTTCTGGTCAGGGCCACCGGCTACCTTCGACTTGATGTCCCGGCCATCCAGATAAGCCACGGACGCCTTCAGGCCCGGCACGTAGGCCTTGAAGTCATACGAGTACTGACCAAAATTGACCTGCTCGCCCGCGCGGGAGAACTGGCCGACCACAGCATCGGTGAACAGGTAGAAGTCGCTGCCGCCGGCGCCTTGTGCATGCGGATCGGCCAGGCTGCCCTGGTTCACCCACACGAAGCCGCCATCGTCGCCCACGCCAATGTGGCCGAGCATCAAGCTGCTGCCGCCCAGCTGGTAGGTGAAGGCCGCACTGTAGGTTTTGTTGTCCACTTCGCCGGCGTGCTTGGCGTAGCCGCCATTGTTGTTGAACTGGTAGCCGCTCTCGCCGTTCTTGCCGTCGCTGCTGCTGTCGAAATAGCGCAGGTCGGTTTTGAACGACTGGTCATTGCCCAGCGGCAAGACGTGGGCCAGGCCGAAGTAGTTCTGCTTGTAGAAGTCTTGCAACTGCGCGTAGTAGTACTGCAACGTCAGGTTTTTCGCGATGACGTTGTCGGAAGAACCAAACGGCTTGTAGTCCACCCCACCGAACTTGAAGCTGTCACTGTCGCGCGTCCCACCGGCCACGCTCAGACCTGTGGAGTTGCTGGAGGCACGGCCTTCGGCACGGTTCAACTCACCGCCGGTAAAGGTGACGTTGGGAATGTCGTTGGATGTCAGGATGCCGCCGTCAAAGGTCTGCGGCGCTACACGGCTGTCGTTGGACACCAAAATCGGCAGCACCGGCGCCAAGCCACCACCGACATGCAACTCGGTCTGGGAAACGCGGAACTTCACATTGCCCGCCGCACGACCAAAGGAGTCGGCAGGTTCAGTGCCGTTGTTCTTGGTCGGGAAGAAGCTGTTGCCGTTACCCGACAGGCCCGCGCCCGCCGTGTGGCCATCACCGCCGTCCAGGCGCAGCGCGCCGAAGGCCATGACGTCAAACCCCAGGCCGACGGTGCCTTGGGTGAAGCCGGATTTGTAGTCGAAACGCAGCGCCGTTGCAGTTTCGCGCAGGTCGTTGTTGGTCCCCGAGCGGTTATCCGCGCTGTAGTACATGGTCCGCGAGCTGATGGCCGCGTGACTGTCTTCAAGGAAACCGCTGTGACCGTTGCCCGTGCCCAGCGAACCGAGCCCGAAATCATCAGCGAATGCCTGTTGTGCAAGAACGGCGGCGGTGATCGACAACGCCAGTGTAGAAATTTTCATTAACGACAGCCCCTAAACATTTTTTTATGTGTCTGGTGTGCATAACGGCGTTTTCATCCTTGCAAACGTGACGATTCTTTCATGCCGACCGGGGCGGACTCCGTGAAGAATTAGTTAGGAAAACCGTCCTTAAATGAAATTTCTCACAGGCTGTTTTTTGTCATATTCACGTCATCTCATTCATTTGCAGAATGAAGTCCTGAAGATTCTTCGTTTGCAAGCGTGCCTTGCGCTCAACAAAATCCAGGAAAAGGTCACCTCTATCGTCATCGCCATCAGGAATTTTTCTATGCCCACCACTTCACATGTCAGCCCAGACGAGATCCGCAAGGGTTTTTCCAAGGCCATGTCCGACATGTACCGAGATGAAGTTCCCCTGTATGGCGCGCTGATGGAGCTGGTGGCCGAGACCAATGCCCACGTGCTCGACACCCAGCCGCAGCTGGCGCAGCAGCTGCAACGCACTGGCGAAATCCAGCGCCTGGACATGGAACGCCACGGCGCGATCCGCCTGGGCACGGCAGAAGAACTGGCGACCATCAGCCGCCTGTTTGCAGTGATGGGCATGCAACCGGTGGGCTACTACGACCTGACACCGGCTGGCGTGCCCGTGCACTCCACCGCGTTTCGCGCCGTGCATGAACAGGCGCTGCAAACCAGCCCGTTTCGCGTGTTCACCTCATTGCTGCGCCTGGAACTGATCGAGAACCCCGACCTGCGCGCCTTTGCCGAAACCGCCCTGGCCAAACGCTCGATCTTCACCCCCGGCGCCTTGGCGCTGATCGAACAAGCTGAAAAAGACGGCGGCCTCAACGTTGCGGACGCCGATGAGTTCATCCGCCAGGCCCTGGAAACCTTCCGTTGGCACCACACCGCCACCGTCACCAGCGCGCAGTACCAGCAACTGAGCGACCAGCACCGCCTGATCGCCGACGTGGTCGCGTTCAAAGGCCCGCACATTAACCACCTGACCCCGCGCACCCTGGACATCGACCAGGTCCAGGCTGCCATGCCGGGCAAAGGCATCACGCCAAAAGCCGTGATCGAGGGACCGCCGCGCCGCCAGTGCCCGATCCTGCTGCGTCAGACCAGCTTCAAGGCCCTCGACGAACCCATCGCCTTTACCGACGCCCAGGGCAGCCACAGCGCACGCTTCGGCGAAATCGAACAACGCGGCGTGGCGCTCACCCCCAAAGGCCGTGCGCTGTACGACCAGTTGCTGAACGCCGCGCGCGACGAATTGGGCGCTTTCCCCAATGAGGGCAACGCCGCACGTTATATGCAATTGATGGAACATCACTTCCAGGCCTTCCCGGATAACCACGCGCAGATGCGTGAACAGGGCTTGGCGTACTTCCGCTACTTCACCACCGCACAGGGCCTGGCGGCGCGCGGTGCGGCCGAGCAACCGCGTACTCTTGAAGCACTGATCGCAGCGGGCCATATTGATGTGGAGCCGTTGGTGTATGAAGATTTTCTGCCGGTGAGTGCGGCGGGGATTTTCCAGTCGAACCTGGGGGATGCGGCGCAGAGTCACTACGCGGCTAATTCGAACCAGGCAGAATTTGAAAAGGCGCTGGGCCGTCGGACCATTGATGAATTGAAACTGTATGAAGAGACGCAGCAGCGCTCGATTGATGACTGCACAAAGGCACTGCTGGCCTGAAATGAAGTACCCACCCGGCTCACCAGCGCAATCCTTGCGCCGCAACAGTCCCCAGAGCCGGGTGCCCTCAGTTGTAAATCCCTCCTAATATCCCGGAAAGGTCGTTGCCAGAAACAACCTACACGTTTTTAGGAAGCCCATGGTTTGAGATAAATCCTAATCGAGACGAAGCTGAAAGTACGTGATCCCCCGTACAGCGTTAATCGTGTCGAACAGGAGATATCATGACAATAGCCACGAATATTCTGAAGCGCACTGCATTAAAAGAGGAAGAATATTTTATCCATGCAACACCCAAACCCATAAAACAAAATAACAAATCATGAACTTTCCAAGGAAGATAGACCGACAATACTTGGCAGCAGGTCTATCTGGACTTGCAAACTTGCTCCTCGGTGCATCTTCTCTTTACTGGAAAGCACTGAGCGATTTTTCATACATAACATTACTTATGTACAGGGTCATGTTATCCAGCGCCACTCTCGCTCTGCTCCTACTTGTATTCAGGCGACTTGACCACTTTAAAAACATTACACCAGGATTAATCCTCACGCACTGCGCAGCCGCAACAATGATTGCTTTCAACTGGGGAGCCTTCATTTGGTCATCTCTCAACGGATATCTATTAGAAAGTGGTCTCGGGTACCTTCTAGCTCCTTTCATCTCTATTGGAATGGGCTGCTTGATTTACCATGAACCCATCACACCGCGAAAAATGCTGTCCACCATCGTTGCGCTAAGCTCGGTCGTATCTCTCGTTCTCCTCAGTGAAAATCTAAATCACTGGACCTACCTGCTGATCGCCACGACATGGGGCTCATATACGTATCTAAAAAAAACCACCTCATTAGACGCAGTAAGTGGATTATTTCTAGAAACGCTTTTTTTGTCCGTACTTCTGACTCTCGCCACTTGGGCATTCAACTTCACCATCATTCAACCCAATGCATCCTCTTACCAAAACTTATTAATCTTGATCGCTGGCGTGGTATCCGTAACGCCACTGCTGATGTTTTCTTTTGCCACTAACAAAATACCACTATCGGCAACTGGGTTTTTACAGTTTATACTACCGCTCACACTGTTCAGTATCGGCATATTTTTCTACGAGCAGACAATACCCAAGTTATCCCTGGCACTCCTCATGACAACAGCCGGCATACTAGCGATACTCCTTGCTTACGATACCTCCACCGCCACATCATTAAATGCAAAAAAACATTAGAGCCGAAAAGCATCTATGAAAGCATCATTATGCGAAATGAGATGAAGGCAGTATTCGAGACAAGTGCATTGCTCTATTGCTTGCGATGCCAGATTTGGCATGCTGAAGAAGCTATCCGTTCGATGGGGGCCGTAGCTCAATTTGGTGGCTGGGTTGAGATCTCGGAAATCCTAGGCTTGGCGTTCAAGCGCTAGCACACGGCCGCCAAACCTATGTCAGATCAGCGTGCTCAGGGTACGGATTTAAACCCGACCGATTCGGCTCAATGTCGCCCCGATAAAGTACCCACCCGGCTCACCAGCGCAATCCTTGCGCCGCAACAGTCCCCAGAGCCGGGTGGGCGGTGGGCATCATAGGCAGTGAAAGCCGCCCTGTCCTTCAGACAATTCTGAACAAATGTGTCCGCGCCCTGTAGGAGCGCGGACCATCGCCTAACCCAACTTCGCCACAATGTCGTCTTTGATCAACAGCCGTTTCTTCTTCAGTTTCTCCACATCCTCATCGCTGGCGCTTGCCGATTCTGCCTTCAGCACTTCCTTGTCAGCGTCATCGTATTGAGTGAGCAGCGAGTCCAGGCGTTTGTCGCTCGCCCTGCGTTCGTGAACCTCTTCCTTGCTCTTCCCCAAATCCAGATACAGGTCGTGTTTCACTGGCATGGCGTACCTCCGCACGTTGATCAATGGCTTACGCCCTAGAAGCTAGACCATTGCGAGGGGTCTTGTCATGTTCGGGGTCAATACTGCCCCGTTCGTCGCGGCGCAGGTGTTTGGATCAAACCTTTGCGGCGCCCTGCCCTCCACTCTAGATAGCCATTCGAGGGAGACCGGTTTCATGACTCATGCCGCCACCGCTGTCGACACCCAGTGCATCAACACGATCCGCACCCTGGCCATGGACGCCGTGCAGAAGGCCAATTCCGGCCATCCAGGCACGCCCATGGGCCTGGCGCCGGTGGGTTATACGCTGTGGAGTCGCTTCCTGCGTTATCACCCGGAGCATCCCGACTGGCCCAACCGTGACCGCTTTGTGTTGTCCGTCGGACACGCGTCGATGTTGCTGTATTCGCTGTTGCACCTGGCCGGTGTGGTAGAGATCGATGCCCATGGCAAGCGCACGGGCCAGCCGGCGATCAGCCTGGACGACATCAAGCAATTTCGGCAGGCCGATTCGAAAACGCCGGGCCACCCCGAGTACCGCATGACCACTGGCGTAGAAACCACCACCGGGCCACTCGGTCAGGGCTGTGCCAACAGCGTCGGCATGGCGATGGCCGAGCGCTGGTTGGGTGAGCGTTTCAACCGTGATGGCAAGGTGTTGTTTGACTACGACGTCTATACCCTGTGCGGTGACGGCGACATGATGGAAGGCATCAGCAGCGAAGCGGCGTCGATGGCTGGCCACCTTAAGCTGGCGAACCTGTGCTGGATCTACGACAACAACACCATCAGTATCGAAGGCCACACCGAGTTGGCGTTCAGCGAAGACGTGATCAAGCGCTTCCAGGCCTATGGCTGGCACACGCTGCACGTGACCGACGCCAATGACTTGCAGGCCTTGAGCGCCGCGCTGGAGGCCTTCAAAAGCAATACCGGCGCACCGACCCTGATCGTGGTCGACAGCGTGATCGGCTACGGCTCTCCCCACAAGCACAACACCGCCGCCGCCCATGGCGAACCGTTGGGCGATGAAGAAATCCGCCTGACCAAGGCCGCTTACGGCTGGCCGCAGGATTCAAGCTTCCTGGTGCCCGATGACGCGCGTTCTGTTTTGCGTGACGCTCTGCTGGAACGCGCCGAACCGCTGTATCAACAGTGGAACCAGACCCTGTCCGACCTCGACCCGCAATTGGCCGATGAACTGCACCGCATGCGCGCGGGCGAGATGCCGGAACAGTGGCAGGCGCAACTTCCCAGCTTTGAGACCGATGCCAAGGGCGTAGCCAGCCGTGCATCAGGTGGCGAGGTGCTCAACGCCTTCGCCCAGCAGATCCCCTGGCTGCTTGGCGGCTCGGCAGACTTGTCGCCGTCGACCAAGACCAACCTCACCTTCGACGGCGCCGGGCGTTTCAGTGCCGATGACTACAGCGGGCGCAACCTGCACTTCGGCATTCGCGAACATGCCATGGGCGCGATTGCCAATGGCATGGCGCTGTCCTACCTGCGCTCATACACCTCGACCTTCCTGGTGTTCAGCGACTACATGAAACCGCCGATCCGCCTGGCGGCGATCATGGAATTGCCGGTGGTGTTTGTGTTTACCCATGACTCGATTGGCGTGGGTGAAGACGGGCCGACGCACCAGCCGATCGAACACCTCACGCAACTGCGCGCCACACCGGGGTTGCTGACACTGCGGCCCGGCGATGCCAATGAAACCCTGGAGCTGTGGAAGGTCGCCTTGGCGCAAACCCATCGGCCAAGCTGTGTGGTGTTGTCGCGCCAGCCGTTGCCGACGTTGGATCGTACGAAGTATGCGGCGGCGTCCGGGGCAGCCAAGGGGGCTTATGTGTTGGCGAGTGCCGACGAGCCCAAGGTGATTCTGTTGGCGACCGGCAGCGAGGTCAGCTTGGCGGTGGCGGCGTATGAACAGTTGGAGAATGAAGGGATTGCCGCGCGGGTCGTCTCCATGCCGAGTTGGGAGTTGTTTGAAGATCAGGACCAGGCGTATCGCGACAGCGTGTTGCCGCCAGCGGTGAAGGCGCGGGTCGTGGTGGAACAGGCTGGGCCATTGGGTTGGGACCGGTATGTCGGGCAGACCGGGGCCAAGGTGGTGATGAACAGCTTTGGCGCGTCGGCGCCGTTGGCCAAGTTGCAGGAGAAGTTTGGGTTTACCGTTGAGAATGTGGTGAAGCAGGCTGTATCGCAGGTTCAATTGATTCAGGGTTGAGCTCAAAGTGGGATTGCGCGCGAATGCGGGGGGCAGTTTTTTTGGGTGGGGTACATATCCGTTATTTAGGTAACGGCTACTTATGGTTCCGCTCTTACAGCGGCTCACTTTTGGAAAGGCCCAAAAGTAAGCAAAAGGCC
>NZ_JACARN010000013.1:0-12807 GCF_013386605.1 Pseudomonas sp. IPO3749
GTTTCCTTAGTGGGGGAACCTGCGCCGGATAATTGGGCAGCAAATACCCAACCCGGTGCGCAGCGGTGACGGGATGCGCTACTGTTTGGCAAGGCAATGGCCGCAAAAGTCGGCGGCTTATCCACTTAGTCGACCCTTGCTATCCACCCGCTGGTGATTGCGCCGGCGTGGCGCATTATTTGCTGTCGAACAACAACGACGCGCCGCCAGAGCGCGCAACAGCCTAACCGCCGTGGGTGCACCCTGATGAGCAGCCAAACGATTCAACGCTTCGACCTGGAAGGCGCACGCAGCTGGATGTCCGGCATCTGCGGGCCCCATCGCCTGGCCACCGCCACGCCCGAGCGCCTGCGTTTCCACCACAGTGCCAACATGTTCAAGTCCCGCGCCACCACCTTGGGCGTGATCGAATACGGCACCGACGTGACCATCGACATCGAAGACGCCGAGCACTTCAGCAGCTACAGCCTGAGCCTGCCGTTGGTGGGCGAGCAGGAGTTGAGCAAGAACGGTGAGCGCCTGAGCTCCAACCGCGACCAGGGCGTGATCATCTCGCCCAACGAGCATCAGGTGCTGGCGATTTCTGGCGACTGCCGCAAGTTGCAGGTAGTGATCACGCGGGCGGCGATGAGTGAGTCGCTGGAAGGTTTGCTGCAACGGCCAATTGATGCGCCGCTGCGCTTTGAATCGGTGATGGACGCGGTGGACGGCGCCTCGGCGGCGTGGTGGCGCATGGCGCGCTACTTCATCGCGGAGCTGGAACACGGCAGTGAATTGTATGAGCAACCGGCGTTTACCCGTGACCTGGAAAGCTCGCTGATCAAGGGCCTGATCCTGGCCCAGCCGAACAATTACTCCGAAGAGCTGCGCGATGTCCTGGGTGTGAAACTGCCGCATTACCTGATCCGTGCGCGCCAGTACATCCACGACAATGCTCGGGACGCCGTGCATCTGGAAGACCTGGAGGCCGCGGCTGGCGTATCGCGGTTCAAGTTGTTTGATGCCTTTCGCAAATACTTTGCGCTGTCGCCGATGGCCTACTTGAAAAAGCATCGGCTTTCTGCGGTGCGCCAGGCCATCCTTGAACAGGGCTCCACCTGCACCATCTCCGAGATTGCCATGGGCTGGGGCTTTACCCACCTTGGGCGGTTTTCGGCGGAGTATCGCAAGCTGTTCGATGAATCCCCCAGCCAGACCCTGCAACGCAATGATGCGCGGCGCCTGCGTGGCTAGATCAACTCTTCCACCAGTTGCAGGCAATGACTGAGCCCCGGCGACTGGTCATTCACCCGTCGGCTGAGGATGATCGGCGAGGTCGCCGTGGCCTCCACCACCGGCGTGTAGCCGATGTCCGCACGGTGCAGCACCTGCACCGAGGCGGGCACCAGCGTCACGCCCATGCCGGCGCCGACCAAACCAATGGCGGTCTGCAATTCGTTGGTCCACTGCGCCACCTTGAGGCTCAGGCCATGGGCGTCGAACAGTGCGATCACATGGTCGGCGTAGCTGGGGCGCGGGTTGCCGGGGTAGAGCACAAAGGGCTCGGCGGCCAGTTGGGCGAGGGTGGCGGGCGCATCGAGCAACGGGTGGCCGGCAGGCAGCACGGCGACCAGCCGATCCTCCACCAGCACGCGCTGGACGATGGCCGGGTCGTCGATGCGAATCCGCCCGAACCCCACATCGATACGCCCGGCCTTGAGCGCTTCGACCTGCTGCAAGGTGGTCATTTCCGACAGCCCCAACTCCAGCTCCAGCGCCTCATGGGTGCGCAGCCGGCGGATCAGTTCCGGCAGCACGCCATACAAGGTCGAGGGCGCAAAGCCGATGCCCAGCCAAGTCTTCTCGCCTTGGCCGATGCGCCGGGTGTTGTCGCAGACCTTGCTCAGTTGTTCCAGCAGCACATTGGCATGCTCATAGAAAAACCGCCCGGCTTCGGTCAGCCGCAACGGTCGGCCGCGCTCCAGCAGGATCACCTCCAACTCATCTTCCAATTGCTGGATCTGCCGGCTCAACGGCGGCTGGGCGATGTGCAAACGTTCGGCGGCACGGGTGAAGTTGAGGGTTTCCCCCAGCACCTGGAAATAGCGCAGATGACGCAATTCCATAACCACTCCTTTCATACCTTGAGGGTATTGCTTGAGACCCATTCTATATTGGAAGCCTTTAAAAATACGGCACAGAATCGGCTCAAACCTAAAAAGAACTCAACGGGTATAGCCATGCCGAT
Organism: Pseudomonas sp. IPO3749; assembly: GCF_013386605.1. Classification (NCBI taxonomy): domain Bacteria; kingdom Pseudomonadati; phylum Pseudomonadota; class Gammaproteobacteria; order Pseudomonadales; family Pseudomonadaceae; genus Pseudomonas; species Pseudomonas sp. IPO3749. The sequence goes on from NZ_JACARN010000013.1 coordinate 2,228, forward strand.
TTGCGCCATCGAGTCGATCGACACGATCATCGTCGACCTCCCCACCATTCGCCCGCACAAGCTGGCGATGCACACGATGCAAAACCAGACCCTGGTGATCATCCGCCTGCGTTGCGCCGACGGCATTGAAGGCATTGGCGAAGCCACTACCATTGGCGGCCTGAGCTACGGCAACGAAAGCCCCGACAGCATCAAGATCAACATCGACCGCCACTTCGCGCCGCTGCTGATCGGCCAGGACGCGAGCAATATCAACGCGGCCATGTTGCGCCTGGAACGCAGCATTCGCGGCAACACCTTTGCCAAGTCCGGGATCGAAAGCGCCTTGCTCGATGCACTGGGCAAACGCTTGAACCTGCCGGTCAGCGAACTGCTCGGCGGCCGTGTGCGCGATGCCTTGCCGGTGGCCTGGACCCTGGCCAGCGGCAACACGGAAAAGGACATTGCCGAAGCGGAAAAGATGCTCGACCTGCGCCGCCACCGCATCTTTAAATTGAAGATCGGCGCCGGTGAAGTCAGCCAGGACCTGGCCCATGTGATCGCGATCAAAAAAGCCCTGGGCGACCGCGCCAGTGTGCGCGTCGACGTCAACCAGGCTTGGGATGAGGCGGTGGCACTGCGTGCCTGCAAGGTGCTCGGCGGCAATGGTATCGACCTGATCGAACAACCTATCTCCCGTAATAACCGGGGCGGCATGGCGCGGCTCAACCTGTCGAGCCCGGCGCCGATCATGGCCGATGAATCCATCGAGTGCGTCGAGGATGCCTTCAATCTGGCCCGCGAAGGTGCGGCCTCGGTGTTTGCGTTGAAGATCGCCAAGAACGGCGGCCCGCGCGCCGTATTGCGTACCGCCGCCATTGCCGAAGCGGCGGGCATCGGCCTGTACGGCGGCACCATGCTCGAAGGCGGCATCGGCACCCTGGCCTCGGCCCATGCCTTTCTCACGCTGAACAAACTGGCGTGGGACACCGAACTGTTCGGCCCGTTGTTGCTCACCGAAGACATCCTCACCGAACCGCCGGTGTACCGCGATTTCCAGCTGCATGTCTCCACCGCACCGGGCCTGGGCCTGGCCATCGATGAAGAGCGCCTGGCGTTCTTCCGTCGTGACAAACACTAAGAGGCGCCTGCCATGTTGTTCCACGTAAAAATGACCGTGAACCTGCCCCTCGATATGAATCCCGAGCGCGCCGCTGCGCTCAAGGCCGAAGAAAAAGCCTTGGCGCAGCGCCTGCAACAGCAAGGCAAATGGCGCCACCTGTGGCGCATCGCCGGGCACTACGCCAACTACAGCGTGTTCGATGTCGACAGCGTGCAGGACCTGCACGACCTGCTGATGCAACTGCCGCTTTTCCCCTACATGGCCATCGAAGTGAATGCCCTGTGCCGTCACCCGTCGTCGATCCATGAGGATGACCGCTAGGCCGGTTTTTTAATCTAATAACTACAAGATGAGGAATGCACCATGTCCATCCGACTGTCCCAGACTGCCCATGCCCAACAGTTTCTCGAAGAAGCCAGCGGCAACCTCAATGACGCCGGTAACCCGCGTACCAAGGCGCTGATCTACCGGATCCTGCGCGACACCGTGAACATCATCGAAGACCTGGAAGTGACCCCGGAAGAGTTCTGGAAGGCGGTCAACTATCTGAACGACTTGGGCAGGAACCAGGAAGCCGGCTTGCTCGCCGCCGGGCTGGGCCTGGAGCATTACCTCGACCTGTTGATGGACGCCGCCGACGAGGAAGCCGGCAAATCCGGCGGCACACCGCGCACCATCGAAGGCCCGTTGTATGTGGCCGGTGCGCCGCTGTCGAAGTATGAGGCGCGACTGGATGATGGCAAGGACGACGCGGTGCCGCTGTTCATGCGCGGGCAAGTGCGTGACACCGATGGCAAGCCGCTGGCGGGGGCGATTGTGGATGTGTGGCAGGCCAATACCGGTGGCACCTATTCATGGTTTGACCCGACGCAATCGGAGTTCAACCTGCGCCGACGCATCGAGACCGATGCCCAGGGCAACTACCGTTTTCGCAGTATCGTACCGTCGGGCTACGGTTGCCCGCCGACCGGGCCGACCCAGCAACTGCTCGATCAACTGGGGCGCCACGGGCAGCGGCCGGCGCATATTCACTTCTTCATTTCGGCGCCGGGGCATCGGCACCTGACCACGCAGATCAACCTGTCGGATGACCCGTACCTGCATGATGATTTTGCCTACGCGACGCGGGATGAGTTGATCGCCGAGATTCGCTTCAGTGAAGATCCGCAGTTGGCGCGAGAGTTTGGCGTGGAAGGGCGGTTTGCGCAGATTGATTTTGACTTTGAGTTGCAGATCGCTGATGCGCCGGTAGAGCAAAAGCGCATGCAGCGCGTGCGTGCTTTGGAAGACTAAACGCGGTTAAAAATGTGGGAGCGGGCTTGCTCGCGAATGCGGTGTATCAGCCAGCATATCCGGCGACTGATGCACCGCATTCGCGATCAAGCCCGCTCCCACAGGGTTTTGTAGTGTTGCCGCTATTTGCGGATAACCAGGTCCAGCACCTCATCCCGATCCTTGATTTTCTGCAACACAATCTCCGAGCGTATATCCATCACCCCCGCCGTCCGGTTCAGGTGGTTCACGATAAAGTCCGAAAAATGCTTGAGGTTGCGCGCCTGCACCCGCAGCACATAGTTGCTGGCGCCGGTGATCACGTAGGCACTGGCCACTTCCGGCCAGCCCTGCACTTTCTTGATGAACGTCTCGTGCCAATCCTCCACATCCTGGCGCAAGGACAGGTGGACGATGGCCTCCAGCTCGATCCCCAATTGCTCCGCATTCAGCACTGCGCGGTAGCCGCTGATGATTCCCTCGCTCTCCAGCAAGCGCAAACGGCGCAGGCAGGCGGACGGCGACAGCGCGACTTTTTCCGCCAGTTCCTGGTTGCTGATGCGGCCATCCTGTTGCAGGAAATGCAGGAGGCGCAGGTCGGTGGCGTCGAGAATCATGGTTAGAATAAATCCGCGTGTTTGGGGGTTAAATTCGAATTTCCTACAGATTAATTAGCCTGTTGCTACTCACTTTGCACGAAAATTCTCTAAAACTTCGTTCATTATTTGGTCCATTCTTACTTATAAAAACCAGGACCGCCCATGACCCCTCGAAGCCATTGCCAAGCCCTCGACGCCCAGGACCCGCTGGCACCGTTGCGCAGCCAGTTCGCCTTGCCGGAGGGCGTGATCTACCTCGACGGCAACTCCCTCGGCGCCCGCCCGGTGGCGGCGTTGGCGCGGGCGCAGGCGGTGATTGCCGAAGAGTGGGGCAACGGGCTGATCCGCAGCTGGAACGCCGCCGGTTGGGCGGATTTGTCCCAGCGCCTGGGCAATCGCTTGGCGCCTTTGATTGGCGCGCGTGACAACGAAGTGGTGATCACCGATACCACCTCGATCAACCTGTTCAAGGTGCTGAGCGCCGCATTGACCGTGCAGCGTCAACGCCAGCCGCATCGCAAGGTGATCGTCAGCGAGGCGAGCAACTTCCCCACCGACCTGTACATCGCAGAAGGCTTGGCTGAACTGCTGCAACAGAGCTATTCCCTGCGCCTGGTGAACAGCCCGGACGAACTGCCCCAGGCGATCGATCAGGACGTGGCGGTGGTGATGCTCACCCACGTCAATTACAAGACCGGCTACATGTACGACATGCAGGCGCTGACCGCCTTGAGCCATGAGTGTGGCGCGTTGAGTATCTGGGACCTGGCGCATTCGGCGGGCGCGGTGCCCATCGACCTGCATCAGGCGGGCGCCGATTATGCGATTGGCTGCACCTACAAGTACCTCAACGGCGGCCCGGGTTCCCAGGCGTTTGTGTGGGTCAACCCGGCGTTGGTGGATGTGGTGCGTCAGCCGTTGTCGGGCTGGTTCGGGCATACCCGGCAGTTCGCCATGGAGTCGACGTATGCACCGAGTGCCGGTATCGCCCGTTACCTGTGCGGCACGCAGCCGATCACTTCGCTGGCCATGGTGGAGTGCGGCCTGGAGATCTTTGCCCAGACCGATATGGCGAGTTTGCGCAGCAAGTCCCTGGCGTTGACCGACCTGTTTATCGCATTGGTCGAAGCCCGTTGCGCTGCCCATGACTTGAAGTTGATCACCCCACGTGAGCATGCCAAACGCGGCAGCCATGTGAGCTTTGAACACCCTGAAGGCTACGCGGTGATCCAGGCCTTGATCGCCCGTGGGGTGATCGGTGATTACCGTGAGCCGCGCATCATGCGGTTTGGTTTTACGCCGTTGTACACGAGCTTTACCGAGGTGTTTGACGCTGTGGAAATCCTTGGCGACATCCTCGACAACCACTCCTGGGACCAGCCGCAATTCAAAGTCCGCAACAGCGTCACCTGACACATCTACCGACCACCTGTGCAATCACAATAATAAAGGGGCACACCACGTGACCACGCCAGACAACGGCTTTGCAGAGATCACCCACCGCGAACTGGGCCTGCGGCGCCAGCTCACTTCCGGCCAGATGAGCATGATCGCCATCGGCGGCGCCATTGGCACCGGGCTGTTCATGGGCAGCGCCTACGCCATCGGCTATGCCGGGCCCAGTGTCTTGGTGAGCTACGCCATCGGCGCGTTGATCACCTTGCTGTTGATGGGCTGCCTGGCGGAAATGACGGTGGCCCACTCCACCTCGGGCTCCTTCGGTGCCTATGCCGAGTTCTACATCAGCCCGCTCGCCGGGTTCCTGGTGCGTTATGCCTACTGGGCGGCGATTGTGTTGGCGGTGGGCGCCGAGGTCACGGCGGTGGCGATGTACATGAAGTACTGGTTCGCCAACGTGCCGGAATGGGTGTGGATCGTGTCGTTTTCCAGCGTGTTGATCCTGCTCAATGCGATCAGCGTGAAGACGTTTGGCAACTTCGAATACTGGTTTTCGACGATCAAGATCAGTGCCATCGTCGGCTTCATCATCCTTGCCGTGTACGTGGTGTTCGGCTCCGGCAACCCTGAGTATGGCGTGCAGAACTATACGGCCCACGACGGCTTTTTCCCCCATGGCCTGAGCGGCATGTGGATGGCGGTGATCGTGTCGATCTTCAGCTATTTGAGTGTGGAGATGATCGCCGTGGCCGCTGGTGAAGCCGCCGACCCGGAACAGGCGGTGAAGAAAGCGTTCCGTGCGACCATCGTGCGCCTGGTGGTGTTTTACCTGCTGACCCTGGCGCTGATGCTGGCTATCGTGCCGTGGAACCAGGCCGGGCAGACCCAGAGCCCGTTCGTCACGGTGATGCAGACCATCGGCATTCCCGGTGCGACCGGCGTGATGAACTTCGTGATCCTGATCGCCGCGCTCTCGGCGATGAACAGCCAGCTCTACATCACCACCCGCATGATGTTCAGCCTGTCCCGCGCCGGCTTTGCCCCCAAGTCCATGGGCGCGTTGAGCAAGAGCGGCATCCCGTTGAACGCGTTGCTGTTGTCCAGTTCGGGCATTGCGCTGGCGACGTTGCTGAACGTGGTGTACCCGGAAAGCTCGTTCACCCTAATGATGGCGATCTCGATGTTTGGCGCGATCTTCACCTGGTTCATGATCTTCCTCACGCACCTGTTCTTCCGGCGCTACCGCAAGCGTCACGGTGGGCCGACATTGTCGTTCCAACTGCGGCTGTTTCCCTACAGCACGTTGCTGGGGCTGGTGCTGATGGGCGCGGTGATGATCACCACCTATTTCACCGACGCGTTCAAGATGACCCTGGTGTTTGGCGTGCCGTTCCTGCTGATTCTGTCGGCGGTGTATTACGGGTTCTTCCGCAAGGGCAGGGCCAAGGCCTCGAACAAGGCCTTGGCATAACCGGGCAGCTGTTCGAACGAGCGCGCACATAACAGCAGCTTCCGACAGGCCCACTCCTCTTGCAGGGGGTGGGCCTTGAAGCGGCGTTCCTGCGGCCAACGTTCCAGCGCGGCCTGGGGCACGATACCCAGGCCAGCGCCGCGGGCGACCATACGGATCACTCCGTCAAAGCCCTCGGCACGGATGCGTGTTTGCAGGCGGAAACCCGCGTGCAATGCCTGTTCTTCGAGGTACACCGTCAACGCGCTGTGAGTGGCGAGACCGACAAAGTCGTGTTGCAGGCTATCGACAAAGCTTCCTGCGGTGAACGGGTGATCCAGCGGCGCGATCAGCACCAGCGGGTCGTCGCGAAAGGGCAGGGTTTGCAGGCCGTGGGTGTCCACCGCGTCGGAGATGATCCCAATATCCGCTGTGCCCTGGCGCAAGGCCTGTGTGATACGCAGGCTCGGCAGCTCCTGCAGGTCGATATCGAGGTTGGGATGCTCGCATAGAAAGTCCGCCAGCAGTTCCGGCAGGTATTCGCTGAGGGCGGTGGTGTTGCACAGCAAGCGCACCTGGCCTTTGATGCCGTTGGCGTATTCCGCCAGGTCCTGCTGCAGGTGTTCGGCTTGTTGCAGCAACAAGCGTGCGTGGCGGGCCAGGGCTTTGCCGGCGGGCGTTGGTGTGACGCCTCGACGGTTACGCTCCAGGAACTCGATACCCAACGAAGCCTCCATCGCCCGGATACGCGCACTCGCGGCGGCCAGGGACAGGTGGCTGCGCCCGGCACCGGCGGTGATGTTGCCGGTGTCGAGGATGTGCAGATAGAGGTGCAGGTCGATCAAGTCAAAGTGCATGCCGGGGTTCTCGGGTGGCTGGACTGGCCCCTTCGCGAGCAAGCCCGCTCCCACATTTTGGAATGCATTTCAAATGTGGGAGCGGGCTTGCTCGCGAAGACGGCATCAGCCTCTCACAAAACAAGAGGCTGCCTCAGTATATGGCGAATTTCAGCCTTCAGCGAAAAGCCGCACAATCCCCTTATGAATACTTTCCTCGCGTTCTACCAACAAATCGGCCCCGCCTTGACCCTGCTGGTGATCGGCACCTTCGTGCTGGCCGGCACCGTCAAGGGGGTGATCGGCCTGGGCCTGCCGACAGTCTCCATGGGCTTGCTCGGCCTGGCTATGTTACCGGCGCAGGCTGCGGCGTTGCTGATCATCCCGTCGACGATCACCAACCTGTGGCAACTGGCGTTCGGCGGGCATTTGAGTGCGCTGCTCAAACGCCTGTGGCCGATGTTGCTGCTGATCTTCCTCGGCACCGGGTTGGGCACCTTGTGGCTGGGCGTGAGCGGGGGAAGCTGGGTGGGGCATGCGTTGGGCGGTGCGTTGCTGGTGTATGCACTCAGCGGATTGTTCCTGCCGACGTTCAAGGTAAAACCTGAGACTGAATGTTGGCTGGGTCCTATGTGCGGCATCGTCACGGGAGTCATCACTTCAGCGACCGGCGTGTTCGTGATTCCCGCCGTGCCCTATCTGCAGGCCTTGGGCTTGAACCGTGATCAGTTGGTGCAGGCGCTGGGGCTGTCGTTCACGGTTTCCACCCTGGCGTTGGCCGCCGGGCTGGCCTGGCGCGGCACGCTCGGTGGCGGGGAGGTCAACGCCTCGCTGCTGGCGCTGGTGCCGGCACTGCTGGGCATGTGGCTGGGCCAGGCGGTGCGTCAGCGCATCAGTGCCGTGTTGTTCAAGCGTGTGTTTTTCGTGGGCATGGCCTTGCTGGGGGCGCATCTGCTGATCAGCGGTTAACAATGGGTGGTGCATTTGTGCTTTCCGGTCAAATGTATTTTGCCGTGCCGCCGCTTATTCCGAGGGGCCAATGTCGATAGCCTGCCGGCAGACATTGTTAACCCTTACGGATGCCCTCCCATGAAAAAAATCCTCCTGCTCAACGGCGGCAAAAAATTCGCTCACTCCGATGGCCGCTACAACACCACCCTGCATGACGCCGCCGTGGCCGTGCTGGACCGTGCCGGCATTGACGTGAAAGTCACTCACATCGACGAAGGCTACGACGTGGCCGAAGAAGTGGCGAAATACCTCTGGGCCGACGTGATCATCTACCAGATGCCCGGTTGGTGGATGGGCGCGCCGTGGATCGTCAAGAAATACATCGACGAAGTCTTCACCGAAGGCCACGGCAGCCTGTACGCCAGCGACGGTCGCACGCGCTCCGACTCGTCGCAGAAATACGGCAGCGGCGGCCTGATCCAGGGCAAGCAGTACATGCTCTCGCTGACCTGGAACGCGCCGCAGCAAGCCTTCGACGACCCGACCGACTTCTTCGAAGCCAAGGGCGTGGACGCGGTGTACTTCCCGTTCCACAAGGCCAATGAATTTCTTGGCATGACTGGCCTGCCGACCTTCCTTTGCGTGGACGTGATGAAGCGCCCGGCGATCGAGGCTGACGTAGCGCGCTATGAGCAGCATCTGGCGCAGGTGTTCAATTTCTCGGTGTAAGCTGCTGGGAACCGATAACGAGGAGCGCCTGTGAAAGCCCGATCCGATGAGCTACAGATCTTCGTCAGCGTGATTGAATGCGGTTCGATTTCCGCTGCCGCAGAACAGGTCGGGCAAACGCCCTCGGCGGTCAGCCGCACCTTGTCACGCCTGGAAGCCAAGCTCGATACCACGCTGATCAACCGCACCACGCGACGCATGGACCTGACCGAGGAGGGCAAGTACTTCTTCGAACAGGCCAAGGTGATCCTGGCGCAGATGGATGAGTTGGAAGAGCGCCTGTCGTCGCGCCAGAAAAAACCGGCGGGACGCCTGCGCATCAATGCGGCGGTGCCCTTTATGCTGCATGGGATCGTGCCGTATATCGCGGAGTTTCGCAGCCTTTACCCGGATATCCAGCTGGAGCTGAACAGCGATGACCTGATCATCGACCTGCTGGAGCAGAGTACCGACATCGCCATCCGCATCGGTGTGTTGGCCGACTCTACTCTGCACGCACGTGCGCTCGGCTGTACGCCGCTGCATATTCTCGCAAGCCCCGACTACCTCAAGCAATACGGCACGCCGACCACGGTTGCCGAATTGGCGGACCACACCTTGCTGGGGTTCACCCATACCGAAACCCTCAACCACTGGCCGCTGCGCCATGTGGAGGGCGACCGCTGGTTGATCCAGCCCGGCGTGGCCGCGTCCAGTGGTGAAACCGTGCGTCATTTGGCGCTGGAAGGGCAGGGCATCTGCTGCCTGTCGAACTTCATGACCATCGACGACATCGAAGCCGGACGCCTGGTGCCAGTCTTGGAAGCGTTCAACAGCGGTTATCGCCAGCCGATCCACGCGGTGTTCTACCGTAACTCGCAGCTGGCCTTGCGCATCCAGTGTTTCCTCGACTTCATGCAAGCCAAGCTGGCGCGGTATGCCTGCTGATTCGTGACCTTCGCGCAAGAGTGAATTGGGCAATAGGGGGTTATTCGTCAGGGATCGGCCCTTGATACTGGTCCCATCACTTACCCACTCAGGAGCACTCTCCATGAACGTATTCGTTACCGGCGCAGCAGGTTTTATCGGGGGTTCCATCGCAACCGGCCTGGTCAAGGCTGGCCATAGCGTGACCGGCCTGGTGCGCAGCGCCGAGCAGGCGGCCGAGATGACGGCATTGGGGATCACCCCAGTGATCGGCACCCTGGATGACGCCGCTGTATTGACCGAGCAAGCGCAAAAGGCCGATGCGGTGATCAATGCCGCGAGCAGCGATCATCGCGCCGCCGTGGAAACCCTGCTGGCAGCCTTGAAGGGCTCGAACAAGCCATTCCTGCACACCAGCGGTTCAAGCATTGTCGGTGATGCGTCGGGCGGCAAGTCCAGCGATGTCATCTACTTCGAAGACAACCTGCCGGAGCCGACCGTCGACAAGGCAGCACGCGTGGCCATCGACAACCTGATCCTGGCGGCTGCCAACGAAGGCGTGAACTCGGCGGTGATCTGCAACACGCTGATCTACGGCCACAGCCTGGGCGTGAAGCGCGACAGCGTGCAATTGCCGCGTCTGCTCAAGCAGGCGCGCAAGAGTGGGGTGGTGCGCCATGTGGGCAGTGGGCAGAACATCTGGTCCAACGTGCACATTGAAGACGTGGTGGCGCTGTACCTGCTGGCACTGACCCAGAACGTACCGGGCACCTTCTACTTCGTGGAAAGCAGCGAAGCGGCGTTTATCGACATGACCACCGCCATTGCCGAAGCCCTGAACCTGGGCAAACCCCAGGATTGGCCATTGGCCGACGCCGAAGCCGAGTGGGGCTATGAAATGGCCAACTATGGCCTGGGCTCCAACAGCCGGGTGCGGGGCAAGCATGCCCGTGAGCTGCTGGGCTGGGCGCCGAAGCGGACTTCGGTGGTGGAGTGGATTCGCCACGAGATGGTGTGATGTTCGCTTGAAACCGGGGCGCTTCTTTCGCGAGCAAGTCGAATCGTCGCACCGCCGCTTCCACACTGACTGCATTCCAAAGCTGGAACTCGGTCAAATGTGGGAGATTCTATGTTGCAGGACAACCCTGCGACCTTAAATCTGGCTGGTATTCGCTCTGGTTTTTCATCAGAGCGAATGCCACTCGACACAGCTTGCGAGCGAGGATCACCAGGGCCTGGGTTTTTGCCGGGCCTCGCGCTAGGTACGACTCATAAAATGGTTTCCAGGTAGCCGACCGGCAAGCAGCCATTGCCGCATTGTGAGCCAGGCGCCGTAA
>NZ_JACARN010000128.1:0-1419 GCF_013386605.1 Pseudomonas sp. IPO3749
GGCTCTTCGCATTTAAGGGTGTAGCTGATTTCTAAACCCTCCTGACTTCAGCAAGCACCTGGCTATGTAATTGGTTAAATTTCTAAAGCCCAAGGCGGTACCTCGTAAGTGCTCAAGTCGCCCGTTGATAGCTTCTGTTGGACCGTTGCTGGTTCCTGGCCGGTCGAAGTAGGCAAGGATGCTCTCAGCGTATTTTTTCAGCGTTTCCCCCAAGCCTTTCACCTCGATGAGCGCTTTGGGCAAGTCGCTGGCTGTAATGATATTTATGACCTCTTCCATGAGTTTTTTACCACGTTTTCGATCCGGCTCGTTGTAGGCGCTGACCACCCGTTGGTACATGCTCCAGGTGCAATCCACTTCGAGGTGGTGCTCATCTGCAAACAGCTGGAACAGTTGCTTTTTGTTGGCGTCAGACAGGTAGCTGATCCGAGTCAGTAGCGTTCGACGGCTTTTGTAGAGCGGGTCATTTTTACGCCCTCTGCGGCCCAGGATGTCGTGTTGCACACGCCGGCGGCATTCATCCAGCATGTTGCTTGCCCAGCGCACGACATGGAAAGGATCCAGCACGGTTTGGGCTTGAGGCAGGGCTTCTTGCGCTGCAGATTTAAACCCCGTAAAACCGTCCATGGCAATGCTTTCGATCTGGTCACGCCACGATTTGGGGCGACTCTGTAGCCATTGCTTAAAGGCTTGTTTGGAGCGGCCTTCCAGCACATCGAGCAAGCGGGCCGGCCCGTTTTTGTTACGCACGGGCGTAAGGTCAACCACGATGGTGACGTACTTGTCACCACAGCGTGTATGTCGCCAAACATGCTCATCCACGCCCAGCACGGTCACACCGTCAAAACGTGTCGAGTCATTAAAAAGCAGGCGCCGTCCTTCGTTGATAATGGCATTATTAGCGGTGTGCCATGCAACATCAAGCTGGCTCGCAACACGAGATACCGACAGATGATCCAGCACGATGGCAGCTAATGCCCAGCGTATCGCCCCATATGAAAGCTTTGAACGTGGAGGTGCTGCACTGTTTGTATCTTCATGCCAGAAACAGCCGCAAGCACAACGCCAGCGACGGATACGCAGCAGCAATCTGGTTGGTCGTTGTCCGTAAGGTGTGTGAGCAAGATGCCTATCGACAGTACCGCGTGAAACACCAGCAGCCCCGCACTTGGGGCATGGCTCGGGTGCTTTGGTTAAACGACATTCGATGACGGCGCGCTCTGCACAAAGATGTTGTCCAGTGGCAGTCAGGCCGAGGTTATTCAGTTGGCAAAAGCTGGAAAGATCAGGGCTAGAAAAGGTAAGATTGTTCACGTCGGGGGCTTAGTTTTTGTTGGTGTGAGAGCTTACATTTTCTAAGATCCTCGACTCCTTTTCCAGCCGGTCAGATTTTTTCTACACCCTTAAATGCGAAGAGCC
>NZ_JACARN010000129.1:0-3948 GCF_013386605.1 Pseudomonas sp. IPO3749
CCCCGTGGTGGCCGAAAAAAAAGCCCGATCTGTCGATCGGGCTTTTGCTTTCCTGTAGATCGCGCTACGCCTCTCCCCGCCAAGTTCGACGTCAGCAGACCTGTTTTGCTAGAGTGCGTCGCTGTACTTGCCGAGAAAGCCCGCCCGCCCATGCTGCCCCGCGCCGAACAGAAGCAACAGACCCGCCTCGCCCTGATGGACGCAGCCCGCCATCTGATGGAGTGTGGCCGTGGGTTTGGCAGCCTGAGTCTGCGCGAAGTGGCGAAGACGGCCGGTATCGTGCCCACCGGTTTCTATCGGCATTTTGCCGACATGGACCAGTTGGGGCTTGTGTTGGTGAGTGAAGTCGGCCAGACCTTCCGCGCCACCATCCGCCTGGTGCGCCATAACGAATTCGTGATGGGCGGCATTATCGACGCCTCCGTGCGGATCTTTCTCGATGTGGTCTCGGCCAACCGTTCGCAATTCCTGTTCCTGGCCCGCGAGCAATACGGCGGCTGCCTGGCGGTGCGCCAGGCCATCGGTGCGCTACGTGAAGACATCACCCGCGACTTGGCGGCCGACCTGACGTTCATGCCAAAACTGCAGCACCTGGATGCCGAAGGCCTGCATGTGATGGCCGACCTGATCGTCAAAAGTGTGTTCGCCACCCTCCCCGACATCATCGATCCACCGGCCCAGGCCCTGCCTGACCACCTTACGCCCCAGGCGAAAATCACCCAGCAATTGCGCTTTATCTTTATCGGTTTGAAGCACTGGCAAGGCTTGGGCAGTACCGAGTAAAGCCATCACCCTGCCGTGTGGAAACGCTTGGCGGTGGTGTAGTTCCTGTTCCAGTAGCTGTTGCTCAATGAGTCGATGCGAATGTTCTTGCCTGCGCGGGGTGAGTGGATAAATTTGCCCTCGCCTATATAAAGCCCCACATGGCTGACCTGGCCGCCTCCATTCGCTTTGAAAAACACAGCATCACCCGGCTTGAGCGCGTTGCGCCGGATGGTGGCAGCCGTTGACCGCTGCATCGCCGCGGTGGTGCGCGGGATCTGGATATTGGCTTCAGTCTTGAACAGATAGACCAGCAGGCTACTGCAATCGAACCCCTGGTCCGCGGAGGTGCCGCCCCATTTATAGGGCGTCCCCAGCAGTTCGTGGGCGCGGTCGACTACATCCTCGATAGACGCTTGCCTCAGTGAAGTGCTGAAGGATGGATGAGACTTCAGATTGGCAGAGGCCGATGAAAGCGCGAAAGACAGGCTGACAATAACCAGGCAACAAAATGACTTGAACATGATGAACGTCGCAGTGAATTAAACACGGCGCACAGCCTAATGATCTCGCAGGTAAGGTGATGAACGCCGATTCCCCATACCCTGTAGGGAAAATCTGAAAACGCCCATCACCCGTGCAACAAGCAACATCGCGCACCACTTTGGCGCACGCCATCCATTCTTCCTCGCCCTGTTTAGTGGCACACCCCTCCTTGCCTACAGGCAATTCCTACTCCCCATCGAGGTTGGCAAGCCCCTTGCTCTAGCTGTTTCATCGCTCATAGCTGGAAGCTTCCTGATGCTGGTGATCCACCGCCGAATCGCCCCCCAAACCCTCTGGGCCGCCGAGTTGCTGCTGAACTTCGAAGCCCGCAGCAAAAGCCGCCTGCGCTGTTTCAGTGCCGACGGTGAAGACGTCGGCCTTTTCCTGGAGCGCGGCCAGCCGCCGCTGCACGATGGCGAATTCCTACAGTCGGAGGACGGACGAGTCGTACGCGTGTGCGCCCGGCCTGAACAACTGCTGCACGTCACCTGCAGCAGCGCATTTGAACTGACCCGCGCGGCGTATCACCTGGGTAACCGCCACGTGGCATTGCAAGTGGGCGATGGCTGGCTGCGCCTGCTCGATGACTACGTGCTCAAGGCCATGCTCGAACAGCTGGGCGCGCAGACGCAAACCATCGAAGCGCCATTCCAGCCGGAACATGGCGCCTATGGCGGCGGGCATCATCACTCGCGCCATGGTGATGAAGATTTCAACTACCCGCCCAAGCTGCACCAGTTCGGCGTACGTCTATGAACCCAGCCTGGGCGCTGTTGCGTCTGGCCAGTCCGCAATTGCCGATTGGTGGCTACAGCTATTCCCAAGGTTTGGAAATGGCGGTGGAGAACGGTCGCGTCAACGATGCTGCCAGCGCACGGCGCTGGATCAGTGACCAGTTGCTGCTCAACCTCGCACGTTTCGAGGCACCCGTTCTGCTCGCCCATTGCCAAGCCGCCTTTGAGGCCGATTGGCCGCGCCTGGCCCAGTTGTGCGAAGAACATCGCGCCAGCCGTGAGACCCGCGAGCTGTACCAGGAGAGCCGGCAGATGGGCTACTCCCTGCAACAACTGCTCAACGGCCTGCCGGAACTGGACGACGCCGCCCGCCTATTTCTTCAACAGTGCGCCGAATCGCATTTGGCATTGGGCTGGGCCCTGGCCGCACGCGCCTGGAACATCAGCCCCGCCGACGCGCTTGCCGCCTGGCTATGGAGCTGGCTGGAAAACCAATTGGCTGTGCTGATGAAAACCCTGCCCTTGGGCCAGCAAGCCGCCCAACGCCTGACCAGTGAACTGCTGCCGTTGCTGCAACAAGCCCAGCAGGACGCCAACCGCATCCAACCCAACCATTTCGGCAGCGCCGCGTTCGGCCTGTCCCTGGCCTGCATGGCCCACGAGCGCCAATACAGCCGACTGTTTCGTTCCTAGGAGAAGCATATGAACTCACAACCTTTGCGTGTCGGCATCGGCGGCCCGGTGGGCTCCGGCAAGACGGCCCTGACCCTGGCCCTGTGCCTCGCGCTGCGTGATCGCTACAACCTGGCAGTGGTCACCAATGACATCTACACCCGCGAAGACGCTGACTTCCTGGTGCGCAACCAGGCACTCGCGCCGGAACGCATCATCGGCGTGGAAACCGGTGGCTGCCCGCACACGGCGATCCGCGAAGACGCCTCGATCAACCTGGAAGCCGTCGACCAGCTCAACCGTCGTTTCCCCGGCCTGGACTTGATCCTGGTGGAGTCCGGCGGCGACAACCTCTCGGCCACCTTCAGCCCGGAGTTGTCGGACCTGACCATCTACGTGATCGATGTGTCCGCCGGCGACAAGCTGCCGCGCAAGGGCGGGCCTGGCATCTGCAAGTCCGACCTGCTGGTGATCAACAAGATCGACCTGGCGCCCTTGGTCGGCGCGTCGCTGGAGCTGATGAACAGCGACACCACGCGCATGCGCAACGGCAAACCCTTTGTGTTCAGCAACCAGAAAACCGGTGTCGGCCTGGAGGACATCGTCGCCTTCATCGAACGCCAAGGCCTGCTGACCGCCGCCTGATCAACCCATAAGGAACCTGTCCATGAGCCTCAAGAAACTCTTCACCGCCGCCGCCCTGCTGCTGGCCCCTGCCCTGGCCTTCGCTCACCCGGGCCATGGCGACAACGGCCTGGTGGCCGGTATCAGCCATCCCCTGGGGGGCATCGACCACTTGCTGGCCATGGTCGCGGTCGGTTTGTGGGCCGCCCAACAAAAAGGCGCCGCGCGTTGGGCGCTGCCGTGCACCTTTGTCGGCACCATGCTGATTGGCGGCGTGCTGGGTTTTGAAGGCCTGGCGTTGCCGGCATTGGAAAGCGGGATTGCCGCGTCGGTGCTGGCCCTGGGCCTGGCGGTGGCGCTGGCGGTGCGCCCGCCGCTGTTCATGGCGGTGGGGGCAACGGCCTTGTTCGCGCTGTTCCACGGCGTGGCGCATGGCCTGGAGCTGCCGGACATGTCCAGCCCGTGGGCGTATGCCGCTGGCTTTGTCGGTGCGACTGCCGTGCTGCACGCGGCCGGTTATGCGGTGGTGCGCTTCCTGCCGGCTGCGGCGGCGCCGTTGGTGCGGATTGCGGGGGCGGCTTCGGCGGCGACGGGGATCTGGTTGCTCGCG
>NZ_JACARN010000130.1:0-4628 GCF_013386605.1 Pseudomonas sp. IPO3749
CCCCTAAACCAAGTAACAAAGGTTTAAAACAAGCTCGTATTTATACGGTTAAAGTGTATTTTCCGCCTGCGTTTTGGTTTGATCTTTTGAAGTGTTATTAGTCTGTTACCACCATGCCCCATTGCAGCCCGCATTACAGGCTAACCTCTTCTGCACTCAGCAACCGTTTTCGCACCATCCACAGGTTCGACAAGGCGAATAAAGTCGTCTGCTGCGCAATTTTTTTCACCAAACCGTGAATTTTATGGGGACAGATTTATTTAAAGATCTGCCCATGCTTTCGCGGGCCTGCCTTGCCCACGGTTCGCTATTCGTAGGCCTGTAATTTTTTCAATGTCATCTGTGAAAACGGAGTTGCCCGTTAACTGTCCTCTTTGCAACGCATTTCGAATCAGTTGGATCTCAGATGTTGGAATGCCTTGTTCAATAAGAGAAACATACCGCGCTCGTTTTTCGTGAGGATCTAGGTGCTCTTCCATAAAGCAAGGCGCCTCATCCAGCCAGTCGCCTCCGTTTATGGTGTTGAACCGAACGCTGAAACTCGACCAAGGGTAATTACCCGGATGTTCAACCATATAGGCGCGAACGGGGTTGAGTTCTATATACCGGATGCAGGCAAGCAGATAGGTATCGCTCTGAACTATACTTGACCTGTATCGACTTTCCCAAAGTGTTCCCGAGCGACCTTCCAGTCGATTCCGGTAGCGTGTTGTGCGTGCAGCCAGCGCCTTCATCAGCTTTGCGAGTGCGGTTGGGTCTTCACCTGGATCTAGCAAAAGGTGAACATGATTGGTCATCAAACAAAAGGCGTAAACTTTCACTGCGAACGCAGTTTTCAATTCCCGCAGATTCGCGAGATAGCGTTTGAAATCAGCCGTGTCTGCAAAAACGACTTGCTTGTTATGGCCCCGCTGAACCACGTGGTGCGGGGAATTAGGCAGTACCAATCGTGCCATCCGGGGCATAATGTAGTTCCTACATCCGAGTAGAAAGACGAAAGAATAGCAGCCGCGGGGCTTCGACTCTCTTAGTGACAGCGTTTAACTGAAACCAAATAAATCCGGGGTAGTTAAATAGCGATTAAATTGGGTTGATATGCGGAAAAGCTGTGAGACGAGTAGCTGAGATGTGTCAGTCAATTCAATAAATAAATCTGTCCCCTTTTACGCTATAAATAAATCTGTCCCCTTTTACGCGGTCCCCTTTACGAAGGTGAATTGATCCTTAGGTGTTTAAAAAGAAGCCCGCAGTGATGCGGGCTTTTATTTCACTTAGAAGTGAGAAAATGCTTAAGGGGAATTATTGCGTTCTGGGTTGATCGGATTAGTCATATTTGATGTTCCCTCCCTGGCATTCGCAACAGAACACTTCACTTGAAGGGTAAGTATCGCCATCGCCTGCTATCGGCTATGTGCATCAAGGTTACTTGACAGCGTCAAAAGGGTGTCTCGTGTTCGCTTCTAATACCCCATTGCCAATGGGGGAATTTATTACACAAGCCTCAACTTTTTTAGTGCGATTGGAATCCCGCCACCTGGCGATCGTTTCTTTCGAGAGCGCTAGCTTGGTATTGATCATAGAAAAACTTTTAATTGCTTCTGGAAGTTCGACGGATTTTATGTCGTCGAATTCAATCGCTTCCATTTCATTATTAACCTCTACGATCATGGCACCACTATCAAAGTCGTAGCCTCGAAAGGTAGCTTCTTTTTCTTGCATGTCTGTCATGAGTAAGGTTATTGCGTCGTCTTTTTCCAATAATGCTAGGATGTCCATTGTGAAGTCCTCTTTAATGTATGGAATTTAATTATCGCTCGAAAGAGAGCGTATGAAACCTGTCAAGATTGACAGCTGATTGTTCTTTTTTGCGATTTAAACTTCTGTTGTTATATTGTTTTCGGAGTTGGTTTTTTAGCTGCTGCGCTTGGCACGTTGATGTCGATCAGATCTCGGGCCGAGCGCGCGATGCAAGTTTCTGTTTTTGTTTGACATTTAATCCCTCCACACGCCGTCTCATGTAGCGACATAACGTTGCGAGAATGAGATGCTAACAGTCGCGCCGGCTGCGTTACGTTCTATAAATGAGATATCGTGGGTGCCGGGTAGAATTGGAGTGGATGTTAAATCAAATTCCAAATTGAGTATTCCTTGGTTAGAATCCATGATTTGGAATAGCATTAGACCGGTTATTGTTCTTATCGGCAGGAGTGTCATTAGATTAGTAGCGATATTTCTAACCCTGAGTTGGACAGTGTCATCCGCTCTGACGCAACGAGGCAAATATAAGCTGGCCAAAATCCAGTTCCCTCCGCTTATCGTGATTATTGGCCTTAGAGCTACGATGGCCACACCCGGATATGGAGTTCTGAGCAATGGAAACAGAGAAGTCGAGGGCGTTGTAGGGAGGGGGGAGGGAGTGGGCTCGTCGGTGTTATAGTGTTCATGATTGATTTCCTCTTGAGTATTTATTGACCCGCTAGTCGTTGGAGGTGGTTAGTTTAATACGGTTTCAATTGAGAGAGCGTTGTGAAATATGTTGACCTTGAGGGCGAGAGATCAATGGTCTGTCTTGGGCAGCGAGTCCTCTGTAAGTTTAAGAAAATGGTTATTTTGGAGCCTTCCATTTCGTTATCGTCTTCCTGAGGGCTAACGTATATCGTACTAAGATATCGTATAGTTACTCGTGAGTGACACCGCCCTGGGTGCACCCAGTTGGTTGCGTAGTACAAAACTAAAGGCGTAGTTTCCGGGAGAAAATTGTGTTGTGCGCATATCATAATTTTTTATTATGTGCCTGCCTCCCTGGTGCTCCATGTCTTCATAAACGATACGATCGGTCAACGGGACGGTAGACAACACAGTGGTTGTGTTCGTGGCGATGTTACGAAGCCTAATGTCCATGGAATAATCTGCTCTTATGCAAGTTGGAAAATAAAATTCAAAGTCAAATATATCCCGTCTCGCAGTCATTATGATTCGGGGGCGAACGGCAACCTGGATAGGCCCGGTATATGCAGTTTTGTATGCGAGAAAAAGCATAGTGGACGCTGATAAAGGTAGAGGTAAAGGTGCTGGCGGTGCTGTTGGGTTAATATTCACAATGATGCCCTCTGCTTTTTGCGGACTGAGTTATGTGCGGCTGAATGCAAAGTAGTAATTTGAGAGTTCGATTTCGCGTGCATAAAGCCTGAGATTTTTGGTGGTTAAAGTACATGAATGACGTCAATTTTTCCGCGATCAGCTACGGTGTTATCACCATTCGGCTCCTATGATATATAGGCTTTAGCTATTGCGTTTATTGCAACTATTTCGAAATCTCCTCCTTGTTATTCATGGAGGCAGAAATATAGTCATCAAGTTAAAATTCATATTGAGCTCTCTTTTTTATGCCTTTACGGGTTGTTGAGATATGATTATTTTCGGTTTTATCTAGCATGTAAGCTGTCAATGTCGACAGTTTTTTATATTATTTAGATATAGTTTTATATTTTTTTACTCCTATTTGAGTGATTACGGGGACAGATCTATTTAAGCGGTGAAGGGATGGCAGGTTGAGCTCAATATTTAATCGGTGAAGATTAAAGGGCCCGTAGCCAGGCGGGCTCTCTTGTGGGCGAGATTTGATCAGGCGACTTTAGGGGTATCGAAACCTCGGTGCTCAATCACCCGGAACAGATCGCTAACGTCCTGCACCAGAATGCGTGCGGTATTGGCAACGTTAAACAGACGACGAGCGCCGAAGCGCTCATCGTTGTATTCATGATGCTTGGTTACACACGTATCATTAGGGCTGCGAAACCCTATCGCCGTTCAACGCCGGCGACGGGGCAAACTATAAGCGTGGTATGACGCAGAACCCCTGTGGGAGCTGCACAAATAAATCTGTCCCCTTTATAAGAACAAAGATCAAGCCGATCTCGTTGGAAGCGATGTACCAGCGGTATTTGAAAGGTGAGTTGAACGCTAAGGTGAACTAAGTCCTCGGTGCTTAAAAAGAAGCCCGCAGTGATGCGGGCTTTTTTGTGGCCGAGATTTGATCAGGCTGCGCTGTGTGTAACGAAACCACGATGTTCGATCACGCGAAACACATCACTGACGTCCTGCACCAGAATGCGCGCCGTGTTCGTCACATTGTTCAGATCGCGCTCGCCAAAGTGCAGGCCATCAGGTTGAGGTGTTCAAGGGCGGCGTTGAGGCGTTCGCGCAGGCAGGCGTGGAGGTCCGGCAGTGGGGCGTTGCTGTCGATCAAAAGGACAGGGTTGTCGGTAGCGTTTTCGGTGCAGGGGTAAAAGCGGCGAGGTGGTAGTTGGTTCTTCATGGCAAATCCTTAACTCAAGAGAAGAATGGCCACCGTTTGCTGCGAAACAAATTAGGGTGGCAGTTGTGCGCGGGTTCGCAGACCGAGGAGTTAAGACCCGGCAGACCCGAAGGTCTCCCACGCACAACCGCCATAACGAAGACGGCCGTCGGCAAGAATACCGGGGCTGCTTTGACGGTTGTGGTTTTAACTCTGAAGGGCTGCGAAACCCTATCGCCGTTCAATATCGGCGACGGGGCGAACTATAAGCGTGGCCCTGATTCACCGCAACGGCCCTGTAGGACGCAGAACCCCTGTGGGAGCCGGGCTT
>NZ_JACARN010000131.1:0-12674 GCF_013386605.1 Pseudomonas sp. IPO3749
CTAGTAAGTAATTAATCTTACAAGTGTCTCGATTGCCCGCATTCCTGGGCAGGAAGTTTTACTAGGGAAGTTGCTATTGCATGTGGCGTGAAACCAAAATTCTGCTGATTGATGACGATAGCGTCCGCCGCCGCGATTTAGCGGTGATTTTGAATTTTCTTGGCGAAGAAAATCTGCCCTGCGGCAGCCATGATTGGCAGCAGGCGGTCAGCTCATTGTCATCGAGCCGTGAAGTCATTTGTGTGCTGATCGGGACGGTAAACGCTCCTGGCGCTGTTTTGGGCTTGTTAAAGACACTGTCAACCTGGGATGAGTTCCTTCCCGTGTTGCTGATGGGCGATATTTCTTCCGTCGACCTGCCTGAAGACCAGCGCCGCCGGGTACTTTCCACCCTGGAAATGCCGCCCAGCTACAGCAAATTGCTCGACTCCCTGCACCGTGCCCAGGTCTACCGCGAGATGTACGACCAGGCCCGCGAGCGCGGTCGCCATCGCGAACCCAACCTGTTCCGCAGCCTGGTCGGCACTAGCCGTGCCATCCAGCACGTGCGCCAGATGATGCAGCAAGTGGCCGACACCGACGCCAGCGTGCTGATCCTCGGCGAGTCCGGCACCGGCAAGGAAGTGGTCGCGCGCAACCTGCATTACCACTCCAAGCGCCGCGACGGGCCTTTCGTGCCGGTCAACTGCGGGGCGATCCCGGCGGAGCTGCTTGAAAGCGAACTGTTCGGCCACGAGAAGGGCGCCTTTACCGGTGCGATCACCAGCCGTGCCGGGCGTTTCGAGTTGGCCAACGGCGGTACGCTGTTCCTCGACGAAATCGGCGACATGCCGCTGCCGATGCAGGTCAAGCTGCTGCGTGTGCTGCAGGAGCGTACCTTCGAGCGCGTGGGCAGCAACAAGACCCAGAGTGTCGACGTACGCATCATCGCGGCCACCCACAAGAACCTCGAAAGCATGATCGAGGTCGGCAGCTTCCGCGAAGACCTGTACTACCGCCTCAACGTATTCCCGATCGAGATGGCCCCGCTGCGCGAGCGCGTGGAAGACATCCCGCTGCTGATGAACGAACTGATCTCGCGCATGGAGCACGAGAAGCGCGGTTCGATCCGCTTCAACTCCGCCGCGATCATGTCCCTGTGCCGCCACGGCTGGCCGGGCAACGTGCGCGAGCTGGCCAACCTGGTGGAGCGCATGGCGATCATGCACCCCTACGGTGTAATCGGCGTGGTCGAACTGCCAAAAAAATTCCGTTATGTCGACGACGAAGACGAGCAACTGGTCGACAGCCTGCGCAGTGACATGGAAGAACGGGTGGCCATCAATGGTCATGCTCCGGACTTCAGCAACACGGCCATGTTGCCGCCCGAAGGCCTGGACCTGAAGGACTACCTCGGCAACCTGGAACAAGGCCTGATCCAACAGGCCCTGGACGACGCCAACGGCATCGTCGCCCGTGCCGCCGAGCGCCTGCGTATTCGTCGCACCACCCTGGTGGAGAAGATGCGCAAGTACGGTATGAGCCGCAAAGAAGGTGATGAACAGGCGGATGATTGACGCCTGTTTTTCAACTGACTGAAAACTAAGCCTATTTTTTTTAGGCACGGGTATTGCTACAGCCCTCGCAACGTTCCGTTTAACTGACGGTCAGCCAAGCGAGAGAGCATGATGCCCCACGCCGCCCAACATTCTTCCAGTCCTGCCATTGCGGGGCTGGTTCCTTCTGTAGAACAGCAAAGTCGCCAGGGCCTGGAACAGACCTTTTCGCTGTTCAACCAGATGTCCAGCCAATTGACCGATTCCTACAGCCTGCTTGAAGCCCGGGTGTCCGAGCTGAAAGGCGAGTTGGCGGTGGTCAGTGCCCAGCGCATGGAAGAGCTGGCCGAGAAAGAGCGCCTGGCCAACCGTCTGCAAAATCTGCTGTCACTGCTGCCTGGCGGTGTGATCGTCATCGACGAAGAAGGCCGTGTGCGCGAAGCCAACCCGGCTGCCTGCGACATGCTTGGCCTGCCGCTGGAAGGCGAGCTGTGGCGGCATGTCATCACCCGCTGCTTTGCGCCGCGTGAAGATGACGGTCACGAAATCTCCCTGAAGGATGGCCGCCGTTTGTCCATCGCCACCCGTTCCCTGGACGCGGAGCCGGGCCAACTGGTGCTGCTCAACGACCTGACTGAAACCCGTCACCTGCAAGACCAGTTGGCGCGGCATGAGCGTTTGTCTTCCCTGGGGCGCATGGTCGCTTCTTTGGCGCATCAGATCCGCACGCCGCTGTCGGCTGCCCTGATCTACGCCAGTCATTTGACTGATGAGCAATTGCCCGCGGCCACCCATCAACGGTTTGCCGGTCGCCTCAAGGAGCGCCTGCATGAGTTGGAGCACCAGGTGCGCGACATGCTGGTGTTTGCCCGTGGCGAATTGCCGCTCACCGACCGCATCACGCCGTCCGCGTTGATGCAGGCCCTGCAAGCGGCCGCCGCCACCCATATCCAGGACGTCCAGGTGCGCTGGCAGTGCGACAGCCATCTCGGTGAGTTGCTGTGCAACCGCGACACGCTGGTGGGGTCGCTGCTCAACCTGATTGAAAACGCCACCCAGGCCAGCGGCCCCGGCGCGCGGCTCAAGGTGCACCTGTACAACCGTGGGCAAAACCTGCGCCTGTGCATCAGCGACAGCGGCAGTGGTATCGAGCCCGCTGTGTTGCAGCGCCTGGGCGAACCGTTTTTCACCACCAAGACCAACGGTACGGGCCTGGGCCTGACCGTGGTCAAGGCAGTGGCACGTGCCCATCAGGGAGAATTGCAACTGCATTCCCGCGTTGGGCGTGGCACCTGTGCATTGATGACCTTGCCGCTGTTTTCCAGCGCGGCAAGCGCGGAGTAGAAAGGTTATGGCTATCAAGGTTCTGTTGGTGGAAGACGATCGCGCCCTGCGTGAAGCATTGGCTGACACGCTGCTGTTGGCGGGCCATGACTACCGGGCGGTCGGTTCTGCCGAGGACGCCTTGGAGGCGGTGGAGCAGGAGTCCTTCAGCCTGGTGGTCAGTGACGTCAACATGCCCGGCATGGACGGCCACCAGTTGCTCGGCCTGCTGCGTGCGCGTCAGCCGCAGTTGCCGGTGTTGCTGATGACTGCCCATGGCGCCGTTGAGCGTGCGGTCGACGCCATGCGTCAAGGTGCGGCGGATTACCTGGTCAAACCCTTCGAACCTAAAGCGCTGATCGAACTGGTCGCGCGGCATGCCTTGGGCGTGATCTCGGCCAGTGAAGGCGAAGGCCCGATTGCCTTCGAGCCGGCCAGCGCACAATTGCTGGAGCTGGCGGCCCGCGTGGCGCGCAGCGATTCCACTGTGTTGATTTCCGGCGAGTCCGGCACCGGCAAGGAGGTGCTGGCGCGTTATATCCACCAGCAATCGACCCGCGCCAAGCAGCCGTTTATCGCGATCAATTGCGCGGCGATCCCCGACAACATGCTTGAAGCCACGCTGTTCGGCCATGAAAAGGGCTCCTTCACCGGCGCCATCGCGGCCCAGGCAGGCAAGTTTGAACAGGCCGACGGCGGCACCATCCTGCTCGATGAGATTTCGGAAATGCCCCTGGGCCTGCAAGCCAAGTTGCTGCGGGTGCTGCAGGAGCGTGAGGTTGAGCGCGTCGGCGCGCGTAAGCCGATCCAGTTGGATATCCGCGTGGTCGCCACCACCAACCGCGACCTGGCGGGCGAAGTGGCGGCGGGGCGTTTCCGTGAAGACTTGTTCTACCGGCTCTCGGTGTTCCCGCTGGCCTGGCGCCCGTTGCGCGAGCGCCCGGCAGATATCATTCCGCTGGCCGAGCGCCTGCTGAACAACCACGTCAAAAAAATGAAGCATGCCCAGGCGCGCCTGTCGGTCGAGGCTCAGGCGTGCCTGATCGGCTATCCGTGGCCCGGTAATGTGCGGGAATTGGACAACGCCATCCAGCGCGCGCTGATCCTGCAACAGGGCGGGCTGATCCAGCCCCAGGATTTTTGCCTGGCGATGGGCAGTGGTGCTGCGCCGCTGCCGACCTTGGCGCCGGCGCCCGGGGTGGTCGAAACCGAGACCGCTGGCGCCCTGGGCGACGACCTGCGTCGCCGTGAATTCCAAATGATCATCGACACCCTGCGCTCTGAGCGCGGTCGTCGCAAAGAGGCTGCCGAACGCTTAGGGATAAGCCCGCGCACCTTGCGCTACAAGCTGGCGCAGATGCGCGATGCCGGGATGGATGTGGAAGCGTATCTGTTCGCCACATAACCGGTAACAAGGTCGACAAGGTTTGTCGCCTTTTCTTACGAGTTGGTACAGAGCTGGCACCCTTGTTGCTACCTCCCCTAGTAATTGCGGCGTAGCGTCAAAAAACATGCGGGTTGTCGGAGAGAGAAGTTCATGAGCCAGGGTATTGAGTTCAATCGGTTGATGTTGGATATGCGCTCCATGCAAATGGATGCCATGGCTCAGCCGAAATCCGTCGCGCCAGCGCCGGAATTGGGCCAAAGCAGCTTTGCCGACATGCTCGGCCAGGCCATCAACAAAGTCAGTGACACCCAGCAAGCCTCCAGCCAGTTGGCCAACGCCTTTGAAATCGGCAAAAGCGGCGTGGACCTCACCGATGTGATGGTCGCCTCGCAAAAAGCCAGCGTTTCCTTCCAGGCCCTGACCCAAGTGCGTAACAAGCTGGTTCAGGCCTACCAAGACATCATGCAGATGCCGGTTTAAGGACGAGATTTAAGTCATGGCAGAAGCAGTCGTGGACAACGCACCCGCCAAGGCAGACGGCAAGCCGCCGCTGTTTGGCCTGTCGTTCCTGGAAAACCTCTCCGAAATGACCATGCTGCGTCAGGTGGGCCTGATGGTCGGCCTGGCGGCCAGCGTGGCGATTGGTTTTGCCGTGGTGTTGTGGTCGCAGCAACCTGATTACCGGCCGCTGTACGGCAGCCTGGCGGGCATGGATTCCAAGCAGATCATGGAAACCCTGGCCGCCGCCGACATCGCCTACACCGTGGAACCCAACTCCGGGGCCCTGCTGGTCAAGGCCGACGACGTGGCCCGTGCGCGCATGAAACTCGCCGCCGCCGGCGTGACCCCGTCCGACAGCAACATCGGTTTCGAGATCCTCGACAAGGACCAGGGCCTGGGCACCAGCCAGTTCATGGAAGCCACCCGCTACCGTCGTGGCCTGGAAGGCGAACTCGCGCGCACCATCTCCAGCCTGAACAACGTCAAGGGTGCCCGCGTGCACCTGGCTATTCCGAAAAGCTCGGTATTTGTGCGCGACGAGCGCAAGCCAAGCGCTTCGGTCTTGGTTGAGCTGTTTGCCGGCCGCTCCCTGGAGCCTGGTCAGGTCCTGGCGATCGTCAACCTGGTCGCCACCAGCGTGCCAGAACTCAGCAAGTCGCAGATCACGGTGGTCGACCAGAAGGGCAACCTGCTGTCCGATCAGGGCGAAAACTCCGCGCTGACTCAAGCCGGCAAGCAGTTTGACTACAGCCGCCGCGTCGAAAGCATGCTCACCCAGCGTGTGCACAACATCCTGCAACCGGTGCTGGGCAACGATCGCTACAAGGCTGAAGTGTCCGCCGATGTGGATTTCAGCGCCGTCGAGTCGACCTCCGAGCAGTTCAATCCGGACCAGCCTGCTTTGCGCAGCGAGCAGTCCACCAGCGAACAACGCACCGCCGCCAATGGTCCGCCGCAAGGTGTGCCGGGTGCCCTGAGCAACCAGCCGCCAGCCCCGGCCTCTGCGCCGCAAACCACCGGTGGCGTTACTGCCAGCGCTGGCGCGATCCAGCCAGGTCAGCCATTGTTGGACGCCAACGGCCAGCAGATCATGGACCCGGCCACCGGCCAGCCGATGCTGGCCCCGTACCCGGCGGACAAGCGTAACCAGTCCACCAAGAACTTCGAACTCGACCGCTCCATCAGCCACACCAAGCAGCAACAGGGTCGCGTCAATCGCCTGTCGGTGTCGGTGGTGGTGGATGACCAAGTCAAGGTCAATGCCGCTGACGGCGCCGTTACCCGTGCCCCCTGGACCGCCGACGAATTGGCGCGCTTCACTCGCCTGGTGCAGGACGCTGTAGGTTTTGACGCCAGTCGGGGTGACAGCGTCAGCGTGATCAACATGCCGTTCTCCGCCGAGCGTGGCGAAGTGATCGCTGAACCGTCGTTCTACTCGCAGCCGTGGTTCTGGGACATCGTCAAGCAAGTGTTGGGCGTGTTGTTCATCCTGGTGCTGGTGTTTGGCGTACTGCGCCCGGTGCTCAACAACATCACCGGCAACGGCAAGAAACAGCTGGCCCTGGCCGGTGGCGACGTGGAATTGGGTGGCATGGGCGGCCTGGACGGCGAACTGGCCAACGACCGCGTGAGCCTCGGCGGCCCGCAAAGCATCCTGTTGCCAAGCCCGAGCGAGGGTTACGACGCTCAGCTGAACGCAATCAAGAGTCTGGTGGCAGAAGACCCGGGCCGTGTGGCCCAGGTCGTGAAAGAGTGGATCAACGCAGATGAGTGATAATCGAGCCGCTGTTGCCAAGCTCACCAAGGTCGACAAAGCCGCAGTCTTGCTGCTGTCCCTGGGTGAAACCGACGCCGCCCAAGTGCTGCGCCACATGGGCCCTAAAGAGGTTCAGCGTGTCGGCGTGGCCATGGCGCAGATGCGCAATGTGCACCGCGAGCAAGTCGAGCAGGTGATGAGCGAGTTCGTCGAGATCGTCGGCGACCAGACCAGCCTGGGCGTCGGCTCCGACAGCTACATCCGCAAGATGCTCACCTCGGCCCTGGGCGAAGACAAGGCCAACGGCCTGATCGACCGCATCTTACTGGGTGGCAATACCAGCGGCCTCGACAGCCTGAAATGGATGGAACCGCGCGCCGTGGCCGACGTGATCCGCTACGAGCACCCGCAGATCCAGGCGATCGTGGTGGCTTACCTCGACCCGGACCAGGCCGGTGAAGTGCTCGGCCACTTCGACCATAAAGTGCGCCTGGACATCATCCTGCGCGTGTCGTCGCTTAACACCGTGCAGCCGGCGGCCCTGAAAGAACTCAACACGATTCTGGAGAAGCAGTTCTCCGGCAACTCGAATGCCTCGCGCACCACCCTGGGCGGTATCAAGCGCGCGGCCGACATCATGAACTTCCTCGACAGCTCGGTCGAAGGCCAGTTGATGGACTCGATCCGCGAGATCGACGACACCCTGTCCGGCCAGATCGAAGACCTCATGTTCGTGTTCAACAACCTCTCCGATGTCGACGACCGTGGCATCCAGGCGTTGCTGCGCGAAGTGTCCTCCGACGTGCTGGTGCTGGCCCTCAAGGGGTCGGACGAAGGCGTCAAGGAAAAGATCTTCAAGAACATGTCCAAGCGCGCCTCGGAACTGTTGCGCGACGACCTGGAAGCCAAAGGCCCGGTACGCGTCAGCGACGTGGAAACCGCGCAGAAAGAAATCCTCACCATTGCCCGCCGTATGGCCGAAGCCGGAGAAATCGTTCTCGGCGGGAAGGGCGGCGAAGAAATGATCTAAGGCGCCTCTCATGTCGAACAAAGATGAGGCGCCCAGCGATCTGATTCGCGCACGGGACGTCGGTGGGTTCGACATCTGGTCGTTGCCCAGCTTCGATCCGCATGTGCCCGAGCCCGAGCCTGAACCGGTTGAAGAGCCACCGGCGGAAATGGAAGAAGTGCCGCTGGATGAAGTCCAGCCACTGACCCTGGAAGAGTTGGAAGCGATCCGCCAGGAGGCTTACAACGAGGGCTTCGCGGCGGGTGAAAAAGATGGTTTTCGCAGCACCACCCTCAAGGTCCGCCAGGAAGCCGAGGAGGCGCTGAGCGTCAAGTTGGCCAGCCTGGAGCGCTTGATGGGCGGGCTGTTCGACCCCATCGCCGAGCAGGACTCGCAGATCGAAAAAGCCATGGTCGAGTTGGTGCAGCACATCGCCCGCCAGGTGATCCAACGCGAGTTGGTGCTGGACTCCAGCCATATCGAAAGCGTGATGCGCGAAGCCCTCAAGCTGCTGCCCCTGGGCGTCGGCAATGTACGGCTGTACATCAATCCGCAGGATTTCGAACAGGTCAAAGCCCTGCGCGAGCGCCATGAAGAAACCTGGCGCATCGTCGAGGACGCGTCGCTGCAACCCGGTGGTTGCCGCGTCGAGACCGAGCACAGTCGTATTGATGCCACGGTGGAAACCCGCATAAGCCAGATCATGGCCAAGCTGCTGGACCAGGCCCACGAGCAGGTATTGAACCCGGCAGAGCCGGACCTCAGCCTGGACCTGGACGCCCCTGATGCGCCTTGATCGCACCAGCTTCGCCAAGCGCCTGAGTGGTTACGCCGAAGCCACCGAGTTGCCTGGCCAGCCGATCCTTGAAGGACGCCTGCTGCGCATGGTCGGCCTGACCCTCGAAGCCGAGGGCCTGCGCGCCGCCATGGGCAGCCGCTGCATGGTGATCAACGACGACAGCTATCACCCGGTGCAGGTCGAAGCCGAGGTAATGGGCTTTTCCGGCAGCAAGATTTTCCTGATGCCCGTGGGCAGTTTGGCGGGCATTGCCCCCGGCGCCCGCGTGGTGCCCTTGGCCGACACCGGCCGCCTGCCGATGGGCATGAGCATGCTCGGCCGCGTGCTTGACGGCGCCGGTCGCGCGCTGGATGGCAAAGGTGGCATGAAAGCCGAAGACTGGGTGCCGATGGACGGCCCCACCATCAACCCGCTCAACCGTAACCCCATCAGCGTGCCGCTGGACGTGGGCATTCGCAGCATCAACGGATTATTGACGGTCGGCCGTGGCCAGCGTCTGGGCCTGTTTGCCGGTACCGGCGTAGGTAAATCAGTACTGCTGGGCATGATGACGCGTTTTACCGAGGCCGACATCATCGTGGTCGGGCTGATCGGTGAGCGGGGCCGCGAGGTGAAGGAATTCATCGAGCACAGCCTGGGTGAAGAAGGCCTCAAGCGCTCGGTCGTCGTCGCGTCTCCAGCGGACGATGCACCGCTGATGCGCCTGCGCGCCGCCATGTACTGCACGCGCATCGCCGAATATTTCCGCGACAAGGGCAAGAACGTCCTGTTGCTGATGGACTCGCTCACACGTTTCGCCCAGGCCCAGCGGGAAATTGCCCTGGCCATCGGTGAGCCGCCGGCCACCAAGGGCTATCCGCCGTCGGTGTTCGCCAAGCTGCCCAAACTGGTGGAGCGTGCCGGTAACGCCGAAGCCGGGGGTGGCTCGATCACCGCGTTCTATACCGTGCTGTCCGAAGGCGATGACCAGCAGGACCCGATTGCCGACTCGGCGCGGGGCGTGCTCGACGGTCACATCGTGCTGTCGCGGCGCTTGGCTGAAGAAGGGCATTACCCGGCCATCGATATCGAAGCGTCCATCAGCCGGGTGATGCCGGCGGTGGTGACGCCGGAACACATGATCCGCGCACAACAGTTCAAGCAGCTGTGGTCGCGCTACCAACAGAGCCGCGACCTGATCAGCGTCGGCGCCTACGTGGCGGGCGGCGATCGCGACACCGACCTGGCCATCGCCCTGCAACCGCAGTTGGTGACCTACCTGCGCCAGGGCCTCAACGACAAGATCAGCATGGGCGAAAGCGAAGCGCACCTGCAGTCGATCTTCGCCCCGGCGCCGGGCGGCTAAGCCATGGCCAACAGCCGCGCCGCGCGCCTGGCACCGGTGGTGGACATGGCCGAAAAGGCCGAGAAAACCGCCGTGCAGCGCCTGGGTTACTTCCAGGGGCAGGTGCGCTTGGCGGAAAGCAAGCTGGGCGACCTCGAGCGCTTTCGCGGCGAGTACCAGCAGCAGTGGATCGAGCGGGGCTCTAAAGGTGTGTCCGGCCAATGGCTGATGGGCTATCAGGGCTTTCTCAACCAACTGGAAACGGCCGTCGGCCAGCAGCGCCAAAGCCTGGCCTGGCACCAGAACAACCTCGATAAAGCCCGCGAAAGCTGGCAAGCGGCGTTTGCCCGGGTTGAAGGCCTGCGCAAACTGGTGCAGCGCTATATCGACGAAGCACGCGCGCTTGAAGACAAGCGCGAGCAAAAGCTGCTCGACGAACTGTCCCAGCGCATGCCGCGCAAAGACGTCTATTGAAAGTTGCCCGCGGCGCCTTCACCTGCTAAACCTTGTGTCATTGCCAAAGACAAGGAAGCAGTCGCATGTCAGTCGAGTCAGAAGTATCCCTGGATGGGAAGAAGTTGACGATCGCGGTCAAGGGCCGGTTCGATTTCGGCAGCCACCAGACGTTTCGTGATGCCTACGAGCGTTTCTACAAGGTGCCCGAGTTGTACGTCGTCGATTTGAAGGAAACTACCTACATGGACAGTTCCGCCTTGGGCATGCTCCTGCTCCTGCGTGACCACGCCGGTGGCGACGAGGCGGAGGTCCGGGTAGTCAACAGTAACTCCGACGTGCGCAAGATCCTCGCCATCTCCAACTTCGACAAACTGTTCGACATCAGTTGAGCGCCCTGGCCCCGGTCCTTGAACCGCTGACGATCCTGATCGCCGAAGACAGCGCCGCCGACCTGCTGTTGCTGTCGACCATCATCCGGCGCCAGGGTCATCAGGTGCTCACGGCTACTAACGGCGCTGAGGCAGTCGAAGTGTTTACCCGTGAGCGCCCGCAACTGGTGTTGATGGACGCGCTGATGCCGGTGATGGATGGCTTTGAGGCGGCGCGGCGAATCAAGCAGTTGGCGGGCGAAGAGCTGGTGCCGCTGATTTTCCTCACCTCCCTGCGCGAGAGCGAAGCCCTGGCCCAGTGCCTGGATGCCGGTGGTGATGACTTCCTGCCCAAACCCTACAACCAGCTGATTCTCGCGGCGAAGATCAACGCCATGGACCGCCTGCGCCGGTTGCAAGCCACGGTCCTGCAACAGCGCGACCTGATCGCCAAGCATCACGACTATCTTCTGCATGAGCAGCGGGTGGCCAAGGCGGTGTTCGATAAGGTTGCGCATTCGGGTTGTATCAACGCCGCGCCGAATATCCGTTACCTGCAATCGCCCTATGCGCTGTTCAACGGCGACCTGCTGCTGGCGGCTTACACGCCGTCCGGCGATATGCATGTGCTGCTCGGCGACTTCACTGGCCATGGCCTACCGGCGGCGGTGGGCGCCATGCCCCTGGCTGAAGTGTTCTACGGCATGACGGCCAAGGGCTACGGACTGGCGCAGACCCTGCGCGAGATGAACGCCAAGCTCAAGCGCATCCTGCCGGTGGACATGTTCTGCTGCGCCACTCTGTTGTGCCTGAGCACGCAGCGGCGGGTGGTGGAGGTGTGGAACGGCGGGATGCCCGAAGGCTACGTGCATGAAATCGCCAGCGGCAAACGCACGCCGCTGGAATCGCGGCATTTGCCGCTGGGCGTGCTATCGGCCGAAGCCTTTGATGATCGTACTGAAGTCTGGCCCATGGCCCTGGGTGATCGGGTGTTCCTGTTGTCCGATGGCGTGCTGGATACCGCCGATGCCAACGACCAACTGTTCGGCGCCGAACGTTTGCAGCAGGTGTTTGCCGCCAATCGCGAGCCTGATCGTTTATTTGAAGATATCGAACAGGCACTGGCGGCGTTTCGCGGTGAAGTGCGCGATGACGTGAGCCTTGTGGAAATCACCTTGCAGCCTGGCCAGCCTCTGCGTGCCTCGGGCCCGTTGTATGCGGACAGTGGGCAGTCGTGCCCGCTGGATTGGTCGGTGAGTTTCGAATTCCGCGCTGAAACGTTGAAGCGTTACAACCCGTTGCCCTATCTGCTGCAACTGTTGTTGGAGATCCATGGCCTGCGCGAGCAGAGCGGGGCGTTGTACAGCGTCATGGCTGAGCTGTATTCGAATGCGCTGGAGCATGGCGTACTGGGCCTGGATTCTCGGCTCAAGCGTGATGCCCAGGGGTTTGCCGAGTATTACCGTCAGCGTAATGACCGCCTGGCGCAGCTCGACAGCGGGTATATCCGGGTGCATGTGCAGGTGGTGCCGACGGCGGCGGGTGGGAAGATGACCTTGCGCATCGAAGACAGCGGTCCGGGGTTTGATGTGGAGCAGGTGCTGGCGCGGCCGCTGGATATCGACCGTCTGTCTGGCCGGGGCTTGAGCCTGGTACGTCAGTTGAGCAGCGATGTAGGCTGGTCGGATGGTGGGCGCAGTGTGTGCGTGGAGTTTTGCTGGGGGGCTCTGGCATAATCCGCCGATTCTTGATCAAGGAGCGAGCAAGTGGTTGATCTACATCTGGACCCGCAGGTGCTGTCGGGTTTGCAGGAAGTCATGGAAGGCGAGTATCCGAAGTTGCTGGATACCTTTCTTGATGATTCCCAGAAGCGTGTCGAGGCGCTGCGCAAGGCCAGGGATGATGCGAAGGCGTTGGGGCGGATTGCGCATAGTTTCAAGGGGAGTAGTGGGAATCTTGGGGCGGTGCGGTTGGCGCAGTTGTGTCAGCGGTTGGAGGTTGAATCCGTTGAGTCCAATGCGGATTTGGGGGCGTTGGTGGATCAGATTGATCATGAGTTTGCGTTGGTGAAGCCGTTGTATGAGACGGAGCGGCAGCGGTTTCAGATTTGATTGAGTACATATCCATTTTTTATGTAACGGCGGCTTATGGTTCCGCTCTTACAGCGGGTCACTTTTGGAAAGGCCCAAAAGTAACCATGGGCCTGTCTCCCTGCA
>NZ_JACARN010000132.1:0-669 GCF_013386605.1 Pseudomonas sp. IPO3749
GGAAGACGGCGAGAAGCGCTACCGCTACCGCGTCGAGCCGAACGAAATGCCGGCCGGCCTGCACCAACTGCGCCCGAACCACCCGTTGAACCGTAACCTGGACCACAACTGGCAACAGGCGCTGCTCAAGACTTCATCCGAGCGCCGTATCGGCCTGACCTGGGCTGCTCGTCTGCGCGAAGCGCAGCTGGAAGTCACCGCCACCAGCGAAGAAGGCATCAGCGCCAGCGTCACCCTGCCCGGCCCGTTCGGCGTGGCCAACAAGCCGGAACAGGCGCTGGACACCCTGCGCGACTTGCTCGGCCAGTTGGGCACCACCGAATACCACGCGACCGACATCCAACTGGATGCGCCGCAGGCGTTCTTCATCCCTAACTCACAGCTCAAGGCCTTGCGCCGCGAAGTGATCGAAGCGCTGACCGCTGCCCGTGTGGCCGCTCACCCGCGTGGTGGACGCAAAGCCGAAACCACTCCGCCGCCGGTCTATCCGGAAGCGCATCTGTCGTTCCTGGCCAACGTCTACAACCAGAAGGCCCGTGATTTCTATTACCGTCACGGCGTGAAGCTGATCGACGCCGCCTTCGAAGCCCATGAAGAAACCGGCGAAGTGCCGGTGATGATCACCAAGCACTGCCTGCGCTTCTCGTTCAACCTGTGCCCTAAACAGGC
>NZ_JACARN010000133.1:0-22854 GCF_013386605.1 Pseudomonas sp. IPO3749
ACACTGATATTGATTTTCCTGACGTAACAGCAGGCTAGGTTGTACTAATTAACGGTCGTCTGAAATTAACTATCGCTGAAGATGACTTCGATTTTTGTTCTCGATGGGACCTCATTACAGAGGTCCAATTTTGCTAGTTAAGGCGTTTTCGCGCCTCGTCTGTTGGCGCGGTCAAGCAGTTTAAAAGGCCTTTGTTCATCCGGTGAGCGCTTACCACGTAACGGGCATAATGATTTCGTACCTCTTGATCTGTGAGATCAACCTTATTAGATTTGATGGGTTATCGTTCTAATAGTCCCGATGTTATTGTTTGTCTCAAGCATTAATGAATTTATGATGAGATAACTATATGAAAAATGTTGGTTCTATTCGGGTGCGCACTAAAAAAATTCATGTGATCATATGCGGTCGAGAAAATGAACGCCATTACCAAAACTGATAGCCGAACCCACAAAAATACCTTGGTAAAATTAAGCAGTGACCCTGTGTCACGTAAAGCTGTAGTTGAATTGAAAGCTGAAGAAATTCATGACTTTTACAGAGTTGATGATATTGGACATGTTGTTCCAGATTTAAAAAATACCAAACGCAGTAACCTTAACTGGTGATTTATTATTATTTTTCCGAGAGATACCGTTAAGAAATCTAACAAGGATGCGCCTAAGTGAGAATCTTAGGAGTGTGTCTGGGCTTTTCATATGCATCCACTAATTAGGAGCAAGAAAGTGACACTTGATCATCCTATTTTCGCACGCTGGCCGGCGCGGCATCCCGATCGGTTGCAGCTCTTTTCCCTACCGACACCCAATGGGGTGAAGATCGGCATCATGCTTGAGGAAACCGGCCTCACCTACGAAGCACATCGAATCGACATCATGGCAGACGAAAGTCGCGAGCCAGCCTTTCTCGCGCTCAACCCCAACGGCAAGATTCCCGCAATCTACGACCCTGATGGGCCGAGCGGTGCGCCGCTTGCGCTGTTCGAGTCGGGTGCAATCCTCCTCTATCTTGCCGACAAGACAGGACGATTTATCTCGTCCGATCCGAACACCCGCTACGAAACGATCCAGTGGGTGATGTGGCAGATGGGCGGAGTCGGGCCGATGTTCGGCCAAGTCGGCTTCTTTAATAAGTTCGCCGGCAAAGACTATAAGGACAAGCGCCCGCGCGACCGCTACGCAACCGAATCGGTGCGGCTGCTTGGCGTCCTTGACAACCGGCTCGCAGGTCGTGACTGGGTGATGGGAGCTGATTACAGTATTGCCGATATTTCGCTGCTCGGCTGGGTGCGCAACCTGATCGGCTTTTACGAAGCACGCGAGCTCGTCGGCTTCGACCGCTTTCTTCATGTTCAAGCATGGTTCAACCGTGGCCTTGCGCGTCCGGCGGTGCAGCGCGGGCTAGAAGTGACGGCAACTAACCGAGGAGAATAAATGATGAAGATCGTCGTAATTGGCTTCGTAAAATCATCGGGATTGTTCGCATGAACATCCTCCATATTGATTGCAGTTCACGCCCTGAATCGCACAGCCGCCGGCTTTCAGCGGCTATCGTCAAAAAGCTCCTTGAGGTTGCGCCCGGTGCGAGCATCAGCCGGCGAGACTTTGCCTCTGCCCCCCTGCCACACGCTTCGCCTGACTACGAAACTGCACTGTCGTCGCCGGCGACTTTGGCGGCCCCGCCGAGGGGCGCGTTGGAGCTTTCCGAGGTGCTTATTCAGGAAGTCGAAGCGGCAGATGTAATTGTCATCGGAACGCCCATGAATAACTTAACCGTTCCGTCGGTCCTCAAGGCGTGGATCGACCAAATCCTTCGCGCTGGTCGCACGTTCATGTCGACGCCGTCCGGGAAGGTGGGAATGTTCCGGGATCGTCCCGTGTTTATCGGCATCGCTTCCGGTGGCGTCTTTACCGGGGACCGAGCCAACCAGCCCGATTTTCTCACACCGTATCTGTCGGTGGTGCTGGGCAGCATTGGGCTGAAAACCCTGCAATTCCTCTCCGTGCAGGCCACTGCATTTCTCGACCGGGACCAGGCCACATTAGCGAGGGACAAAGCACTTGCGACGACCGACTTCATGGTCATGGGAGAGGGGCATCTCTATGATTGAAATCACTGCTGACATGGAGGCGATTATCAAGCAGGCGATACTGTCGTTCGTCGCGACAGTCAACGAAGACGGAACGCCTAATCTGTCACCGAAGGCGTCTTTGACGGTCACGAATGGCGTTCTCTACTTTGCCGATATTGCATCGCCCCAGACGATACTGAATCTGAAGCGCAATCCTGCTGTAGAAATTAACGTAGTCGACATCTTCCAGAGGCGTGGTTATCGATTTAAGGGCCGTGCGTTGATACTTCCGGCAAATGCTGACGAGTCCTTGGCGATCGCCAACTGGGTTCGAACGGCGAATGGTCCAGAGTACCCTGTCGATCACATTGTCAAAATCGAAACCATCTCGATCTCTCCGTTGCTGTCTCCTGCCCATGTCCTGGCCGACCCCCCTCGAAGTCAGGACGAAATCACCAGCACCTACTATCAAAAGTACGGTGTGAAACCCATCGGGGCATAGGTGCAGGGTCCGCCAAGAGCCGAAGACCAACCAGCCACGTCTGCGCCTCCGTCGCATGCAGCAGCGAAGCGGCCATTCGTATTTCAGGAGGGCTCTATGCAATCAGTCGAGATCCAAACCATTGAAGACAAGGATTTTGATAGTTGGCTTTTGGCTTCCGCTGTGGCAGGTTGTTCTTCTACGTTGTCGTCAAGCAAGCCCGAGTTCGCGAATTGCGTATTCGCGTAGCTGATTTTTTTTGATTTGCCCGGATACGCTCTGGCATTGCACCAAGCTGCCGCGGTGTTCAGATTGCCAGCTGGTCGTTAGAAGTACACAATCGAGTCCATCAACGACACGCTAGGCTATGGAAACCTCGGCCTTTCAATGATTTAGAGGATGAGTCATGATCCCGTCCGCTGCGCCATATTTGGTCACCTGGAACACTGAACGCCAGGTCACCCCAAGAAGCCCGCTCATTGAGCGGGCTTTTTTTCGTCTGCGATTTATCCTCTTTGCGCACTCCCGTTGTGCACTGCCTATTCGTCCTGAACTGTACGGGTGCGTCATGACGTGGGGGAATACCCCCATGCACATTGGTTGATTGCGCCCTCGGTCGCTTAAACGTTTATCTATAGCCACGCGAAGACTTCCAGGCGGGTTACCGGCAGCAGGATGCTGCGGGGACCCGCTCTCCAACATAAAAATAGTCTGCAAGGGGAATGGCTCTCTATGAAATATCCACTGCGTCCGTTGGTGTTCTGGCCAACGTTCCTGATCCTGCTGGCGGCAGTGATCGCCAGCTACGTTGACCTGAATGCGTTTCTTGCGGTCAGCAAACAGCTCAACAACCTGATCCTGAAGAACTTCTCATGGCTGTTCAGTGCCGGCTCGTTTGCCATGGTAGTGCTGACAGCGATCGTCTACTTTTCCGCGCTGGGCAAGGTGCGTATCGGCGGTGAAGACGCCCAGCCGTTGCTGAGCAAATGGCGCTGGTTCATGGTGGCGCTGTGCACCACGCTGGCGGTGGGCGTGCTGTTCTGGACCACCGCCGAGCCGCTTTACCACCTGTACGGCCCGCCCACCAGCTTGCCGATCGAGGCGGGCAGTTCGGCGGCGAAGAGCTTTGCCATGTCGACGATGTTCCTGCACTGGACCATCACGCCCTACGCCATCTACCTGGTGCCCTCGCTGGTGTTTGCGCTGGTGTTCTACAACCGCCGCAGCAACTTTTCCATCGGCGCCATGCTTGAACCGTTGCTGGGCGAAGCGCGGGTCCGGCGCTATGCCGGGCTGATCGACACCCTGGCGATGTTCGCCCTGGTGGCCGGCATGGCCTCGTCCCTGGGTACCGGTGCGTTGACCCTGGCTGGTGGCCTGGCCCAGTACATCGGCGGTGAAACCACGCCGTTCCGCCTGGCCATCATTATTGC
Organism: Pseudomonas sp. IPO3749; assembly: GCF_013386605.1. Taxonomy (NCBI): domain Bacteria; kingdom Pseudomonadati; phylum Pseudomonadota; class Gammaproteobacteria; order Pseudomonadales; family Pseudomonadaceae; genus Pseudomonas; species Pseudomonas sp. IPO3749. Next base: position 3,986 of record NZ_JACARN010000133.1, read on the forward strand.
AATCATCGTCATCACCTTTGTCGCCTCGGCCGCCAGCGGCCTGCAGAAAGGCATTGTGATGCTGTCCTCGTTCAACACCTGGATCATGCTGGCCCTGGGGCTGTTCGTGCTGTTGTGCGGGCCGACCCTGTACATGTTCAGCCTCGGCGTCGAGTCCCTCGGCGTGTACCTCGACACCTTCTTCAGCCGCAGCCTGTTCACCGGCGCCGCCAGTGGCGACACCTGGCCGCACAGCTGGACGGTGTTCTACTGGTCGGTGTGGTTTGCCTGGGCGCCGGTCAGCGCGCTGTTCCTCGGCAAGATCGGCCGTGGCTACACGGTGCGTGAATTCATCCATATCAACATGCTCTACCCTGCGTTGTTCACGGCGGTGTGGATCTGCATCTTCTCCGGCACCAGCCTGTACTTCGATGCGCTGGGCGACGGCAGCCTCAACCGTGTGCTGAACGAGCAGGGCGTGGAGCACGTGCTGTACCAGATGTTCCAGCAACTGCCGGCGAGCGGCCTGATGATTGCGTTCCTGCTGTTCGTGGCGTTCATCTCCTTTGTCACTGCCGCCGACTCCAGCACCGATGTGATCGCCAACCTGTGCAGCAAAGGTGTGACCGCCGATTCCGACCTGGACGGCAACCCGCTGCTGAAGATCGTCTGGGGCCTGATCATCGGCTCCGTGTCGTGGGTGATGGTCTCATTCGTCGGCATCGACGGCGTGAAGATGCTCTCCAACCTCGGCGGCCTGCCGGGCATGATCCTGGTGTTGCTGGCCAGTACCTCGCTGATCTTCTGGTTGAAAAACCCCGCATTGCTGGACGTGAAACGCCTTCAGCGGACCCCCGAGACGGAACTGCGCGGCGCCAGCCCGGTGCCGGATTTCGCCCGCTGATCGATTGAACCGCTGTAGGAGTTACTGATGGAAATCGTCACTGAATTTGCTTACACCGTGCGCGAAATCGAGCACTGCCTGATCCCCTTGAAGGACGGCACCCAGTTGGCCGCGCGCATCTGGTTGCCGGAAGTCGCCGGTTTGCAGACCTTCCCGGCAATCCTCGAATACCTGCCGTACCGCAAACGCGACGGCACCGCCGTACGCGACGCGCTGACCCATCCGTGGATGGCGGGGCAGGGCTACGTGTGTGTGCGGGTGGACATGCGAGGCAACGGTGAATCCCAGGGCCTGATGGCCGATGAATACCTGCTGCAGGAACAGGACGACGCCCTCGAAGTGATCGACTGGCTGTGCCAGCAACCCTGGTGCGACGGCAATGTCGGCATGATGGGTATTTCCTGGGGCGGCTTCAACGGCCTGCAAGTTGCGGCGCGCCAGCCCGAAGCGTTGAAAGCGATCATCACCCTGTGCTCCACCGATGACCGCTTCGCCGACGACATCCATTACAAGGGCGGCAACCTGTTGATGGAGAACTTCGGCTGGGCTGCCACCATGCTCAACTTCAGCGCGGCGGTGCCCGACCCGCTGTTGGTCGACGACTGGAAAAGCCTCTGGCACCAACGCCTGGACGCCATGCCATTGCTGGCGGAAACCTGGCTGCAACACCAGACCCGCGATGATTACTGGCGCCATGGTTCAGTGTGCGAGGACTATTCGAAGATCAAGGCCGCCGTGTATGCGGTGGGCGGCTGGGGCGATGCCTATCGCAACACCGTTTCGCGCCTGATGCAAAACCTGCCGGGCCCGAAGAAAGCCATGATCGGACCGTGGATCCACAAGTACCCTCATTTTGCCGTGCCGAACCCAGCCATCGGCTTCCTGCAAGAGGCCAAACGCTGGTGGGATCACTGGCTTAAGGGCATCGATAACGGGGTAATGGATGACGCAGCCTGCACCTTCTACCTACAGGATATTCTGTCGCCGAAGGGCAGTTATGCCGAGCGGCCGGGGATTTGGGTGCAAACGGCAGGTTGGCCGGATCCGCAGGTGCAATGGACCGATTTCAGTCTCGGTGAACAGGGCCTGAGTGCAGGATCAGAGCCTTTGGCGGCGCCGCGCAGTCTCTGCTCGCCGCTGACTACCGGCCTGCATCAGGGTGAATACTGCGCCATCTGGTTTGGCCCCGACGGGCCGACGGATCAACGCCGTGATGACGCCCACTCGCTGTGCTTCGACTCCCAGCCGCTGACCGAGCCGCTGGCGCTGCTCGGCGATGCACGTCTTAAGTTGCGCCTGGCCAGTGACACCGCCTGTGGCCAATTGGTCGCCCGGCTGAATGCAATTGCGCCGGACGGGCAGGTCACGCAGATCAGCTACGGTGTGCTTAATCTCACCCTGCGTGAGGACTTTTCCCAGGTAACGCCTGTAGTCCCAGGGGAACCGATGGATGTGCAGTTAAACCTCGACCACGTCGGCATGCGCCTGCCCGCCGGCTATCGTTTGCGCCTGGCCCTCAGCACCGCGAGTTTCCCGTTGCTGTGGCCGAGCCGCGAGCTGACCACCCTGACGTTGCTGCCGAGCCTGCAAAGCCTGCAACTGCCGATATTCAACGGCGAGGCGGTGGACTGCCCGTTCGAAGCGCCACAGTCGGCTACGCCGGTGGCGATGGAAGTCCTACGTGCTGCTGCGCCGAAGCGTACGTTGATCGAAGATGTGGGCAGTGGTGAAGTCTGCGTGAAAATCGAAGATGACCTAGGGTCTGTGCGTTTTACCGACCACGGCTTGTCGGTGGACCAGCGTTGCACCGAGCAATACCGCACCTTGCCTTGGGATCCGCTGTCGACGCGCGCCGATATCGAATGGCACTACCGTGTCGGCCGCGACCAGTGGACCGTGGAGGTGGAAAGCCACTTGAGCGTGCACGCCGATGCCGAGTGGTTCTACATCGAAGCGGAGCAGACCGCCTGGGAAAACGGCCAGTTGGAACACCGTCGGCAATGGAGTAAACGCGTGGCCAGGGTCGCGCTCTGAGCAGGCAACTGGCAGGATGCACGCCAACGTGATCTCTGCGGGCCTGGGGTAACCTGGGCCCGTCATTGCCAATGGACTTGCTCATGTCGCGCCGAAACGTCGATCTTCCTCCCCTCAACTGCTTGCAGACCTTCGAAGCGGCGGCCCGCCATTTGAGCTTCACCCAGGCGGCCCATGAACTGAACTTGACCCAAAGCGCAGTCAGCCGCCAGGTCAAGCGCCTCGAAGAAGACCTGGCCCGCCCGCTGTTTTATCGGCTGGCCCAGGGCCTGAGCCTGACCCCCGCCGGGGTACGTTATTTCCGTACCGTCCAACGCCTGTTGCGCGAGCTTGATCGCGAGTCCGCCGAGTTGCGCAGACGCGGTGCCGATCGCCAGTTGACCCTGGCCAGCACGCCCACCATCAGTTCCATCTGGCTGGCCGGTCTGTTGCCGCAGTTCCAGCGCGACCATCCGGACCTGGATATCCGCATCCTGTGCAGCGAAAGCCCCAGCCACCTGGATGTCAGTGAATACGACCTGGGTTTGTTCTATCACTTGGATGAACTGGCGGCACCTCACGGCCTTGAGCTGTCGCCGGTGTTTGACAGCGAACAGGTCATCACCGTGTGCAGCCCCGATTACCTTGAGCGTCACGGCCCGATTCGCGACCTGCATCACTTGTTGCACGCTCACACTTTGCTGATCGTCGAGGACCACCATCACGACTGGCTCACCTGGGCCGACTGGTTTGCCGATGCGGGCGCCGATTACTACTCGCCGCGTCACGCCTTGCGCACCAACAGCTATCAACTGTTGATGCAGTCGGCGGTGATGGGACACGGCGTCGCCCTCGGCTGGAAGCGCTTGCTGGACAGCGACCTCGATTCCGGGCGCCTGCAAATGGCCTTGCCCCACAGCATGCACAGTCGCGGCCGCCTGCACCTGATGCAGCCGCACCACCGCAACCCGCCGGCGGCGGTGCGCAGCTTTCGTCAATGGTTGCAGGCTCGGACGGCAGAGGCAGAACAGGCTGGCTGAGGGTCAGTGCTGGCCGGTTTTTTTCTTTTTGGTCTGGCGTGTCGCCAGGTGTTCGAAGCAAAAAGACGCGGTGCCGAACACGGCGATCAGTGTCAGTACGATCATGCCGAGGGTTGAGCTTTCCACGGTGATTTCCTACGGGTGATGGGGTAGGTACTCACGGTAGAGGCGGGGTGAAAACGGCTCAATAGACCCGACGCAATCCTTACGCCGTCGGGTCCATTGTTACGCATTCTTTACGGGGCGTTGCGGCTGTGGCGGTAATCGCTGACCGCTTCATACACGGCCTTGCGCAAGCGGTTGATGCCGCCGATTGGGCGGTGTTCCGCTACACCAAACCAGGGGTTGAACGACTGGTTGTCGCACGCCAGGTTCTGCTCGGGCGTGTCGAAATCCTGCGCCGGGATGCGCACCTTGGCCACGGTTTCATAGGGCGCATCGCTCTCCTTCCATTCGATGCTGGTGTCTTCGATCGGCATGAATTTCTGCGGGTTCTGCCGCTGGATCTGCAGCACGAAACACGCAGGCACGCGGTCGGTGGACAGCTGCTGGCTCAAGGCGCTGCGCAGGAAGTTCGGCAGGTCCTGGTTCTGCTTGGGCAGTTGATATTCCGGGCAGCTCTGCGGGTCGGGCGCGACGCGGAACTTGGCGTTGGCCGCGCCGAACTTGTAGGGCGACACCGAAAAGTACGTGGTCTGCGTCGGGCTGGCCGGTGCGGGCGCCAAGGTCGCCAGGGCGATAAACAGATGGCGCACCTGCCAGGTCCGAGGGTCGACCTTGGGGAAGAACGCCAGGACCTTCTTGCCATCTGCTTGCGCGCCGATGTTCTGCGCGTACTCCGCCACATCGCTGACAAAGAAGTTCGGGTGGCTGAACATCACGAAGTCCTGTTCCGTGCGCGCCTGTTGGTCGGCCAGCAGTTGCTTGCCCGGCACGTCCAGCAGCTTGAGCGCCATGCCCCGCGCATCACGGATGCTGTCGAACTGCGGGTAGGCGTTGCCGTTGGACAGCCGCATCATCGCCTGCCAGGTTTTGCCCGGTTCGGCGAACACGCCTTGGCGCAATGCTGGATCAAGATCCGGTACCACGCTGACCTCGGCCTTCACGCACCCATGGGCCTTGGCATGGGCATCGCGCAGGTAGCGCGTGCCTTCACGGTGCTGGTCAACGATGCGCACCGCCGTCTGGATGATGCCTTGGGTCATCGCCGCCTCCCCGGACGGAATTTGCTCGTTCGGTGACACCGGGCCGCTGTGTTGCCAGGCGTACCACGCGCTGGCACCCAGCCAACCGAGCAGGCCGAGGCCCACCAGCCATAGCAGGGTCTTGCCCAGAAACGCGCCGATGCGCAGCCACAGGCGGGCGAGCAGGGAAGGTCGGTCGTAGGGGGATCGAATCATCATGGCAGTTGTTGCTCCAGCGGGCCGCCCAGCACTTTGAGGTATTCCAGCAGCGCCCAGCGTTCTTGCGGCAGCAGGCCACGGCCGATTACGCCGTTGCCACGACTGCCGGCACGGAATTCGTGACCGCTGTTGTGGTTGCCGGTGATTTTGGTATCGAACAAAAAGGCATTCTTGAACGCACCGGTCTCGAAGCCGAGGTGGCGCGGGTCGTAGTTGAACGTGCCTTTATAGAAGGTGGTGCTGCGCTCGTCCTGGGGCGAGAGCAATTGGTAGATCGTCGGCACCGAACCGTTATGCAGGAACGGCGGCGTCGCCCAAACGCCCGCCAATGGCCGCGCCTTGTAGGCACGCAACTCGCGCACACCGATGGGCAGGCCGTAACCGTCGAGGCGCGGGCGCTCGGCCGGGGTTACGCCAGCGGCGCGGTAGGCATGTTCTTCGACGAACGCGGTGACGTAGGCGAGGCCCTTGGCCACGGACAGCTTTTTCAGGTCCAGCGGCTCGGTCGGCGTGGGGTGCAGTTCGACGTTGAGTTTGGCCAATTCTGCCAGGTCCCATTGCAACGCGCTGAGGTCGTAGCGCTGGTCGGCGATGTTGCTGGCAGTACCGGGGTCGGTGCCGATGTAGTCCACTGGCAGCATTTTCAGCTGTTGCACCGGGCGTCCGCCTTCCTGGCTGACGCTGGGCACGTGGCAGCCGGCGCAGTTTTCGGCGAACAGTGCACGGCCTTGGGCGGCGAGCGGCTTGTCGACGGTGCCGAACAGGTCCTCGGGCCAGGTCGGTGGCTTGAGGCGTTGCAGGGTTTCTTCGATCAGGTTGAGGTCGCGTACCCGCACGCTGGATGGGTAGCGCGCATCGCCTTGGAGTGGCTGGCCGGCGTCGTCGAAAAACGCCAGGGTCGCGCCGACCCCCAGGGCTTCGCCGATGTTGCGCGCCATGGGCTGCTGGGCCGAGCCGTTCCACTGCACCCAGTCGAAGGTCCAGATGTCCCACAGCTGCGGGTAGTCCACCGGTGCATTGGCGACGCGATAGTTGTCCGGGGAAATGGCATCGCCAAAGCTGGCGTTGGCGATACGGCCAAAGGCGTCCGTTCGGCCAGGACCTTCTTCAGTGGGGTAGAGGCCACGGTGAGTATCGTTCCAGGCCACTTTGAGGAACTGGTTCAGCGACTGCTTGAAGTCCTTACGCAGTTGCTTGTGCTCGGCGTCGTAGCGATCCCCCAACACCTGGCGGGCAAAACGTTCGAACTTCCACGGGTTGTAATAGGTGGCGGCGAGGCTCGCGACCAAGGCCTGGCCGAAACTGCCGCCGCGCAAGGTCGGCACGCTGGAGGGCAGCACGTGCTGAGCGGAACCGCCGTCGATACGCAGGGCCTGGTTTTTGTAATGCAATTCGCCGGTGTGGCAGGCGGCGCAGGTGATATCCAGGTATTGGGCGTTGCTGCCGGCGTTTTTATGCCGGGCGAAACCCACCGGCAGGTTGCCGGGGTTTTGCGCAGTGGGCACTTGCTTGGGGTCCACCAGGAAGCCAAAGCGCGCCAGATACTCGGGCGTTGCGAAACGCTGTTCGGAAAACGGCAACTCCAGAGCGGTGAACCAGTCGTAGTGCAGGCCTTTTACCTGGGTGCCCTGGGGCGTGAAGTAATAGGTCTGGCGGTCGGCGGCACTCCATTGGTCCTGGTAGTGCACCTGCTCCACGGGCACGTAGTCCGGCAGCTTGGGGTTGACGGTGTAATAGAGCACCACGGCCAGGGCGATGCCCAGCAGGGTGAATATCAGGAGTAAAACACGGGAAAAAATGCGCAAGATGGCTATCCTTGTCTCGGCCTTGTCGAGTTGTCGCGATGTTATGCCACTACGCCACAGGTGCGGCAAGTGGCCATGAGCCCGGTAGTGGGCGGTCCCGCGATCCTTCGCGGGCCTCCATCATGAATGAAAATGCTTTTAAACACGTGAACTTATCAGAAGTTTCCTGCTCACATGCCGGTAGCCATTGGTCGTGGCCGCCTGATAAGCTCGCGACTTTATTCGAATGCCCTATTGGCGCATGAACAAGGAAATAGCATGAAACAGCATCGGTTGGCGGCGGCGGTGGCCCTGGTTAGCCTGGTACTTGCGGGTTGTGATTCGCAGACCAGCGTAGAGCTGAAAACCCCGGCGCAGAAAGCTTCCTACGGCATCGGCCTGAACATGGGCAAGAGCCTTGCCCAAGAAGGCATGGATGACCTGGATTCCAAAGCAGTAGCCCAAGGCATCGAAGATGCCGTCGGCAAAAAAGAGCAGAAGCTCAAAGACGACGAGCTGGTTGAAGCGTTTGCCGCACTGCAAAAACGTGCTGAAGAACGCATGACCAAGATGAGTGAAGAGTCGGCAGCCGCCGGCAAGAAATTCCTCGAAGACAACGCCAAGAAAGACGGCGTCGTCACCACCGCTTCCGGTCTGCAGTACAAGATCACCAAGAAAGCCGACGGCGCCCAGCCTAAGCCAACTGACGTGGTGACTGTGCACTACACCGGCAAACTCACCAACGGCACCACTTTTGACAGCTCCGTGGATCGCGGTAGCCCGATCGACCTGCCGGTCAGCGGCGTGATCCCAGGTTGGGTCGAAGGCCTGCAACTGATGCACGTGGGCGAGAAGGTCGAGCTGTACATTCCTTCGGACCTGGCCTACGGCGCACAAAGCCCAAGCCCAGCGATCCCAGCCAACTCCGTGCTGGTATTCGACCTGGAGCTGCTGGCCATCAAGGACCCAGCCAAGGCTGACGCTCCTGCTGCACCGGCTGCCAAGAAGTAACAGGCGCCTGAACACACAACGCCCCGTCTCGACGGGGCGTTGTTGTTTCTGGGGTTGCAGAAACCGCACCCGCACACATCCGATCGAACGCCTGCAACCTGCAACAGTCTGATATAAGACTCGAGTACGGGTAGCCGCACATCAACGCCAAGTCAATGAAATCTTGGGTTTTTTTTCAGTGCGCAAAAAACGCCCGATCTGACTGCAAGCCTTGTACTCCGTGGCTTTCAGCGCAGAAAATAGGCTCTGTTCACAAGGTTATCCACAATTTGTGTGGATAACCTTTTATGTCGCCTGGAACTGGAGTGACCGATGAAACCACCCTTCAATTTCACCCGTTTCCTGCCCATGGCCGCACGTCTCCTGGGCCGTGGGCGCTTGCCGACGCTGCTGTTCGCTGTCGCCGCCAAGGGCTCCAGCCAAGGCAATCGCCTGGGCAAACTCAAGGATGATCTCAAGTTGCTCCAGGCCTTGTGCCTGGCTTATTGGCGTGGCGAGTACCGGGCGATCAGCCCCAAGGCGCTGATCTCGGTGGTGGCAGGGCTGATGTATTTCCTGAGCCCGATCGATGCGATCCCGGACTTTATCCCCATGTTTGGCATGCTCGACGACATTGCCGTACTGGCATGGGTCATGAAGACCCTGGACGGCGAACTGAGCGCTTTTCGCGCCTGGCGCGACGCCCAGCGTCCGGAAAAGCTTGCCGTGGTTGAGCGCCTGCCTGCGACGCCCGCTCTGCTGGCCAAGGAAAACCCGCAAAAAAACGCATGACGTGACTATCCCCCTGCGACCTTTAGGGCTGTTAGGATTACACTCCTAAGGAAAGAGCTTACTAAGTAAGTGCAGTTATCCTACGGGGCAGTCATGGATATTCAGATAATTTCACGCAATGGCGAACCCGAGTACGCGGTGTTGCCATGGGATCAGTACCAGGCGCTGCTAAAAGCTGCCGGTCAGCAACAACCGACGCTTCCTCCTCTCTCATCGCCTGCCCAAGCCGCCCCTGCACAGGACCTGCGCCCGCTCGCAGACCTGCGCGGCTTGCGTGAGGGCAAAGGCCTGGCGATCGAAACCCTGGCCCGCACCGTGGGGATCAGCCCCTCATATCTTGGATTGATTGAAAGTGGTGAACGCCAGCCGGATGCCGCGATCCGCCGCAGCCTGGCCTGGGAATTGGGCGTTGCAGGTTGGAGGGATGAATCTTGAGCCTACGTATCAGTCGTCAACACTGGGATGGGTTACTCAACGAACTGGACCAGGCGCGCCGCCAGCGCCATCTGCTGACCTACCGCGCGCTGCTGGAGCGCCTGCAATTCCCCACGCCGGCCATGCAGACCCTGGCTGCCGCCCTGGAACACCTGGCGGCGTTGGACGCCAAGGCCGAGCAGCCTCTGCGTAGCTCGCTGGTGATAAGCCAGGGCGCCAGTCGCCTGCCGCGTACCGGTTTCTTTGAATGTGTCGAGCGCCTGGGCCGTTTCAGCGGGCCGTCCGATGGCGTGGCCGCTGCCTCCTGGCACGCATCGGAAGTGGTGCGGGTGTTCGAATACGAGTACCCGGAATCTGCCGAGGCCTAAAGCGCCTGGGGCAGCGCGTCCATGCTGTCGATCACATGGATGCTATAGCCGGCCATATCCTTGGCATGGTGCTTGGCCTGCGAGGCCAGCTCCGCCAACTGGCTGGCATCGAGTTGTCCACAGGCCTGTGGATACAAATGCACCACGCCGATAGACAGTGACAGCAGCGCAAACTCCTGGCGCACGCCCTGGCGGTTGAGCGCCACGAAGCAGCCCGCTTCAAGGTGTTCGGCGCGGTAGAAACGTCGGCATTGGGTGTGGAAGTCATCCAGCAGCTGATTAAGGCGTTTGCGCCAATCCTGCGGGCCCAGTACCAGCAAAAAGTCATCACCGCCGATATGCCCGACAAAATCGCGGCTGGGGTCGACACGGTCGTTCAGGCACTGCGCCAGGCACAACAACACCTCATCCCCACGCCCATAGCCGTAGATATCGTTGAATGGCTTGAAGCTGTCGATATCCACGTAGCAAATCACCGATTCGCGCTGTTGTTGCAGCAGTCGCGTCAGGCACTGCTGGATCGGCACGTTGCCGGGCAGCAGGGTCAGCGGGTTGGCGTAGCGCGCTTGTTGGATCTTCAGCTCGGTGATCAGCTTGAGCACATCGATCACCCGGCCCAGGCCCAGGTAATCGCCATTGAGCGTGATGATGAAGTCCTCTTCGATGCGTTGCCGCGCGCGGCTGGTGAGCAAACGGCTGACCTGTTGCAGGGACTGACTCAGCTCCACTGCCAGAAAGTCGGTGCTCATCAAGCGGCTGATGGGCTTGCGCGCAAACAGGTCGGTGGCGAAGGGTTTCAGCAGCGCATCCGACAACGAATGCCGATGGACGATACCGATTGGATGCCCGCGCCCATCCAGCACCGCCAGGGAATTGAGGTTGGCCTGGCGCCGGAACGCTTCCAGCACCTGGGCGGTGGCGGTGTCCTGATCCACCGCCGGCTGTTCGTTGAGCAAGGCGCTGAGGTCGCTGCCTTCGTCGTTCAGCGCCACGTTGGCGCTGTCGGGCTTGGGCAGCATCAAGCGCGCTTCCTGCGGCGGTTGTTCCTGTGGACGGCAGAGCAGGTAGCCTTGGACCAGGTCCACGCCCATCTCCGTCAGTACCGCCAACTCTTCAGGCAACTCGATCCCTTCGGCAATCACTTGGGCACGTGACGCCTTGGCAATTTGCAGGATGGAGCCGACAAATTCCCGCTTGAGCGCGTCCTGATGGATGCCGTCGATGAAGTGGCGGTCGATCTTCACATAGTCCGGGCGCAGCTCCGACCATAGGCGCAGGCTGGAATAACCGGCGCCCAGGTCGTCCAGGGCAATCGAGAACCCCATGTTGCGGTAGTGGTGCAGGGCGGTTTGCAGCAAATCGATATCGTTGGTGGGGGTTTGCTCGGTGAGCTCGATTACCACTTGGCTCGGTGGAATACCGAAGTCACGCAGCAATTGCAGGGTGCGCCCTGGTTGATGTGCAGTTTCCATCAAAGATTGTGGCGAGACATTGAGGAACAGCTTGCCCGGTAGCTTCTGTTCACTGAAGCGTCGGCACGCGCTTTCGCGGCAGGCGATCTCCAACTCACTGAGTCGCCCGGCCTGGCTGGCCACCGAGAACAGGGCGATGGGGGAGTGCAGCGGGCTGTTGGAAGGCCCACGACTGAGGGCTTCATAGCCGAGAATGCGCCGTTCAGACAGGCTGATGATCGGTTGGAACAGGCTGTGCAAACTGCCTTGAGCCAGGATAACGCCCAATGCATTCAGCTGTTCGGTCATGGTCATGGCGATCTCGATCGAAAAAAAAGGACCGCAGGCTGGAAACCTGCGGTCCTTCATTTCACGACAGAATGATGTCTATATGATGACACTCCGCGGAGCGATCACATTAAATCGCCATCATTTACTGCTTGGCTACCTGTTTGGTGATCTTCAGGTAGTCCAGCAGGATCCGGCCCGTCTCGGCCAGGTAGGCGTCGTCTTCCGGCTTGGTCTTGTCGGCTTCGGCCGGCAGCGCATCTTCGTCTTCTTTCTTCAGCTCCTTGAGTGGATCTTCACCCTTGGCCTTGCGGCGGATGTTTTCCAGGACAAGCTGCTTGTTTTCGATGTCGGAGTGCTGCGCGCGGCGATCCACTTCATTGAGGCTGACGGTTTTTTCTTCCATCAGCTTCTTCGCCAGGGCCAGCTTGTCGCGGATGAACACGAACTCGGCATCCTTGGCGGAGCGGGTGTCGTGGTCAGCCTTCAACTGCGCCAGGAATGGCTTGAACGGATCCGAAGCGGGCTTGATGGCTGGGCGGATGGTGTCCCACGGCATGGCTTCCGGCAGGGCGCTTTCGCCGATTTCCTTGGTGTCGATGATCGACGGGAAATCGATGTCCGGCAGTACGCCCTGGTGCTGGGTGCTCTGGCCGGAAACCCGGTAGAACTTGGCCAGCGTCAGTTTCAGCTCGCCATGGTTCAGCGGCTGGATGGTCTGCACGGTGCCTTTGCCGAAGGTCTGGCCGCCGATGATCAGGGCGCGGTGATAGTCCTGCATGGCGCCGGCGAAAATCTCCGAAGCCGAAGCCGAGAGGCGGTTGACCAGCAACGCCATCGGGCCTTTGTAGAAGGCACCTGGGTTCTCGTCTTCCAACACATCCACACGGCCGTCAGCGTTGCGCACCAACACGGTCGGGCCCTTGTCGATAAACAGGCTGGTCAGCTCAGTGGCTTCCTGCAGGGAACCGCCGCCGTTGTTGCGCAGGTCGATGACCACGCCGTCGACTTTTTCCTTCTGCAGTTCGGTCAGGATTTTCTTGACGTCACGGGTGGTGGACTTGTAGTCCGGATCGCCCGCGCGGAAGGCCTTGAAGTCCAGGTAGAAGGCCGGGATTTCGATCACGCCCAGCTTGTAGTCCTTGCCATCCTGTTTGAGGTTGAGGACTTTCTTCTGTACGGCCTGGTCTTCGAGCTTCACCGCTTCACGGGTGATGGACACGATCTTGCTGGTCTGGTCGTTCGGCGCATTGGTGTGCGGAATCACTTCCAGGCGCACCACGCTGCCTTTCGGCCCACGGATCAGCTTGACCACTTCGTCCAGGCGCCAGCCGACCACGTCGACCATCTCTTTGTCGCCCTGGGCAACACCGATGATCTTGTCGGCCGGAGCCACCTGCTTGGTCTTGTCCGCCGGACCTGCCGGCACCAGACGCACGATCTTGACCTGGTCGTTGTCGCTTTGCAGGACGGCACCGATGCCTTCCAACGACAGACTCATGTTGATATCGAAGTTTTCCGCGTTATCTGGCGACAGATAATTAGTGTGCGGATCGTAGGACATCGCGAAGGTATTGATGTAGGCCTGGAAGATATCTTCGGCGCGGGTCTGGTCCAGACGCGCGAGCTGATTCTTGTAGCGCTTGGTCAGCAGCTCCTGGATAGCCTTAGGCTCTTTGCCGGCGATCTTCAGGCGCAGCACCTCGTCCTTGACGCGTTTACGCCACAGGTCGTCGAGGGCGGCGGTGCTGGTCAGCCAAGGGGCGTCCTTGCGGTCCACCAGAAGGGTTTCCTTCTGGGTGAAGTCGAGCTTGTCGACGCCTTTGTCCAGCTCACCCAAGGCGAAGTCCAGACGCGCTTTGACGCGGTCCAGGTAGCGCTTGTAGATGGTGAATGCGGGTTGCAGGTCGCCGCTCTTGAGGAAGTCGTCGAACTGGGTTTTCCACTTGTCGAACTCGGCGATGTCGCTGGCCAGGAAGTAGCTGCGCGACGGATCCAGCAGCTTGAGGTAGCTGTCATAGATGATCACCGAGCGCGCGTCGTCCAGCGGCGGCTTGCTGTAGTGATGGCGCTTGAGCAACTCGACGACGTTAAGGCTGGCAATCACCTCATCGCGATCCGGCTGAAGGTTGTCCCAGCTGTTGGCTGCGAACGTATTGGTCGACATCGACGCAAAGCCGAGACCAATGAAAAGAGCGAGGGCGGTGCTGGGGAACAAATGCTTCATGCTGATTCGACGCGGGGGCAATTGATAACGCATATTAGGCCGTCTTTGAGGGAGCCGGTTCCATATGGTCCGGTCGCATAATGCAAAAAGCCCGGCGATACAGCTACGGGCTCAGTCCAGACTCACTATGGAGGCAGTGTGAAAGCATTGCAAGGCGTTGACGGTCATGTGGCGTGGTTGGAAGAACCCGTTCCTACGTGCGATGTAGGGCAAGTTCGCATTCGTGTGGCGGCAGCGGGCCTAAATCGCGCCGATTTATTACAGCGCGCGGGGCTTTATCCACCGCCGCCAGGCGCCAGCCAGGTGCTGGGCCTGGAGTGTTCCGGGGTGATCAGCGAAGTGGGGGCGGGCTCATCCTGGCAAGTCGGTGACCGTGTCTGCGCGCTGTTGGCCGGGGGTGGCATGGCCGAGGAAGTGGTAGTGGATGCGCGTCACGTTCTGCCGGTGCCGGAAGGATTGTCGCTGATCGAAGCGGCGGCGTTGCCTGAGGTATACAGCACCGCGTGGCTCAATCTGTTCCAACTGGCCGGCCTCAAACCCGGTGAGAAAGTGCTGCTGCATGCTGGCGCCAGTGGCGTGGGCTCGGCGGCGATCCAGTTGTGCAAGGCGTTCGGCAGCCCGTGCTGGGTCAGCGTCGGCTCGGCGGAGCGCCTGGTCTATTGCGAGGCGCTCGGCGCCCAGGGCGGCGTGGTACGCACCGATGGCCTCGACGGGCTGCGGGATCTCGGGCCGTTTGATGTGATCCTCGACCCGGTGGGTGGCGACTATGCGGCACTGGATCTCAAGCTGCTCGCCCTGGATGGCCGTTGGGTGTTGATCGGTTTGATGGGCGGTCGCGAGGCCAAGTTGGACCTGGCGCAGGTGCTGGGCAAGCGTATTCAGCTATTGGGCTCGACTTTGCGCAGCCGCAGTGATCAGTTCAAGGCCGACCTGTTCAGCGACTTGAGCCAGCATGTTTGGCCGTTGTTTGTTGAAGGGCGCCTTAGCCCGCAACTGGCCAAGACCTTTGCGATAGAGGATGCCGAGGCGGCGTTTGCCGAGTTGGCGACCAACCGGATTTCTGGAAAGTTGGTGTTAGTGATTGATGAGGCCTTGAACTGATCTCAATTTGGAATGCAGTCCAAATGTGGGAGCGGGCTTGCTCGCGAAGGCGGCGTATCTGTGAAGAATGTTTCATCTGACACACTGCCTTCGCGAGCAAGTCGAATCGTCGCACCGCCGCTCCCACATTTTGATCTCTGTTGAATCAGGTCCAGTGATGGATCGGCCACCCAGCCTGTTCCGCGTGGGCACGTAACACCGGATCCGGATTCACCACCTGCGGATGATCCACCTTCAGCAACAACGGCAAGTCATTGCGCGAATCCGAATAGAAATACGCGCCCTCCAGCGACTCGCCTTCCTGCTCCAGCCATTCCATCAGCCGCGTGATCTTGCCTTCGCGATAGGTCAGTACCCCCACGGTGCGTCCGCTGTACACACCGTGGCTGACTTCAAGGTTGATCCCCAGCACTTCATCAATCCCGATCCGCGCCGCAATCGGCGTGACCAAGTGCGTGCCCGACGCCGAGATCACCAGGATCCGGTCGCCATTGGCGCGGTGACGGGCGATGGTCTTGGTGGCGTCGCTGTAGATCAGCGGCTCGATCACGTCCTCGACCCAGGGCTCGACTAAATGCTCGATTTCCTCCGGCGTGCGGCCGATCATTGGCTCCAGGCTGAAGTCCATGAAGTCTTCCATCTTCAGCTTGCCCTGGCTGTAGGCGTCCATCAGTTCGTGGTTCTTGCGCATGAACGACTCAGGGTCGACCCAGCCCAGGCGGCCCATCTGCTCGCTCCAGAGTGTGGCGCAGTCACCGTGGATGAGGGTGTCGTCCAGATCAAAAATTACCAATGCCATCGGTCACGCTCTCTCAATCAATCGTTGCATCAGGCTACTTCACACAGGGCGCTGGGGTCGATGGAAAGTGCCAGGCGTTGCCCCTCGGGGTACAGATCGTCAGCCGAACGGTTGAGCACATCCACCACCAACTCCACGCCGCGCGCTTCGATGCGGTAGCGAATCACGTTGCCCAACAGGCTGTGGCTGCGCACCAGGGCGTCCAGGTCGCCATTGCGGCTCAGCTCGATGGCCTCCGGGCGAATGGCAATGCGGCTGTTGATCGGGCGTTGCAGCAATTGGCTGGCCTTGTCGGCGTCCAACAGATTGTAGTTGCCGATAAAGCCAGCGGCGAACACGTCGACCGGCGCGGTGTAGAGGGTTTCGGCATCGCCGCTCTGCACGATCTTGCCCTGGTTCATCAGGAAGATCCGGTCGGACATGGTCAGGGCTTCTTCCTGGTCATGGGTCACGAAGATCGTGGTCAGCCCCAGCTCACGCTGGATCTGGCGGATCTGCTCGCGCAGGTGCTTGCGAATCCGTGCGTCCAGCGCCGACAGCGGCTCATCCAGCAACAACAAACGTGGGCGGGTGACCAGGGAGCGGGCGAGGGCCACGCGCTGGCACTGGCCGCCGGACATCTGGTGCGGGTAACGGCCGGCGAGGTCCTTGAGTTCCACCAGTTGCAGTACTTCCTGCACGCGCTTGTGGCTGTCGTCAGCATTGACCTTTTGCATGCGCAGGCCAAACGCGACGTTCTGCTCCACGGTCATGTTGGGGAACAGCGCATAGCTCTGGAACACCATGCCGATGTGACGTTTCTGCGGGCTCAAGGGGACGATGTCCTGCCCATCCAGCAGGATTTTCCCACTGTCCACCGAGGTCAGGCCGGCGATGCAGCGCAGCAATGTGGATTTGCCGCAACCGGACGGGCCGAGCAGGGTGACGAACTCACCCTTGGCGATCTCGCAGTTGATATCACTGAACACCGGAGTGCCGGCGTAGCCTTTTTGCAGGTGTTGGACGCTGACGAAGCTCATTGGCTTTTGTCCTTGTTCAAGATATTGGCGGCCCAGGTCAGCACCAGCACAAAGAAGAAATAGGAAATCACGACGGCACTGGTGAAGTGGCCGCTGCTGTTGCGCATGTTGTTCAGGTACACCTGCAGGGTTTCGTAGCGGGTGCCCACCAGGATATTGGCGAACACGAACTCACCGAACAGGAACGAGAACGACAGCAGCAACGCCACCATCAGGCCTTTGCGCAGGTTTGGCAGCACCACCAGGATCGCCGCCTGCCAGGTGCTGGCGCCGAGCAGTTGCGAGGCGTCCATCAAGTCGCGCAGGTTGATGGCTTGCAGGTTGTTGGTGATCGCCCGGTACATGAACGGCAGTGCGACGGTGAAGTAGCAACCGATCAAAATCCACGGCGTGCCCACCATCGCCATCGGCCCGGAGCCATACAACTGCAGCAGCCCCACCGACGACACCACCGGTGGCACCGCGAAGGGCAGCAGGATCAGGATGTTCATCAGGGCATCGAGCTTGGGGAAGTGGTAATGCACCACGAACAGCAGCGGCAAAATCAGCACCACCGACAGGATTAGCGCGCCGACACACACCAGCAACGACTGCCCGAAGGCCATCAAAAAGCGCGGGTCGCTCCATAGCTGCACGTACCACTTCACCGTGAAGCCGGCGGGCAGGATGGTCGCTGACCAACTGCTGGCAATGGAGTAGACGAAGGTGCCCACCAACGGCAGCACCAGGATTGCAAACAACAGCCACACCACCACTCGATGGTAGAGGGAGGCCGGGCCGGCTTCAGCGCGAGACATGGTAGCTCCTCTTGAGCAGCAGTTGATGGACCACGGTGACCACGGTCATCAGCGCCACCAGCACCACGGCCAGGGCGCTGGCCATGTTCGGGTCGAGGGATACATCACCGGAAACCAGCCCGGCGATACGGATCGGCAGCACGTTGAAGTTACCGGTGGTCAAGGCGTACACCGTGGCGTAGGCGCCCAGGGCGTTGGCCAGCAGAATCACGAACGTACCGAGCAGGGCCGGGGTGAGCACGGGCAGGCCGATATGCCGCCAGAACTGCCAGCCATTCGCGCCGAGCAGTGCAGCCGACTCGCGCCAGTCTTCGCGCAACGCATCGAAGGCCGGGTACAGCAGCAATACGCCCAGGGGAATCTGGAAGTAGGTATAGAGGATGATCAAGCCGGTCTTCGAATACAGATTGAAGTCCTGAATGATCCCTGCCTGCTTGAGCATGATCGTGATGCTGCCGTTGAAACCCAGCAAAATGATGAACGCGAACGCTAGCGGTACGCCGGAAAAGTTGCTGGTCATGTTGGCGAAAGCGGTGACGAAATTGCGCAGCGGCGAATCCACCCGGCGCAACGAATAGCTGCCCAGCGTGGCGATGATGATGCCGAAGATGCTGGAGTAGAAGCTGATCTCCAAACTGAACTGGATGGCTTGCAGGTAGAACTTCGAGCTGAAGATACGTACGAAGTTTTCCACGCCCCAACCGGCCTCTTCGGTCTGCAGGCTGTTGATCAGCACCCAAACCAGCGGGGCAATTTCGAACACGATAAAGAACAGTGCGAAGGGCACCAGGCACAGCAGCGCCAGCCATTTGCCACGGATCATTTCAACAGCTCCTGGCAGACAGGTTTGTCGTGGGGCACGCCGAGCAACTCGCAGACTGTGCCGCAGAGGTCGGTCTGTTTCGGTGTAGCGTTGGGGTCGAGGCTGAAGGCATTGCCGAGGACAAACAGCGGCACTTCGCGCTCTTCCGGCAACAGGCCGTTGTGGGAACGGTCATTGTTCATACCGTGGTCGGCGGTCACCAGCACCTGGTATCCGGCGTCGAGCCAGGCTTGCAGGTAGTCGGCCAGGATAATGTCGGCCGAGCGTGCGCTGTTGCGGTATTGCGGGGTGTCGAGGCCGTGCTTGTGGCCGGCGTCGTCGATGTTCATCGGATGCACCACCAGGAAGTTCGGCGCGTGTTTGAGGCGCAGGCTCTCGGCGTCGGCAAACAGGTGGGAGTCCGGGTAATGGTCATTCCAGTAGAAATGCCCGTGCTGGATCGCCAGTGACTTGTCGTCGGTATGACGGTCGCGGGCGGCGAGGAAGGGCGTGCGGTTGTACAACTCGCTGACCCAATGGTACGCCGCCGCTGCAGTGGTCAAGCCGGCGTCGGTGGCGTAATGGAAAATGCTGCGCTGGTTGGACAGGCGCGAGACGTTGTTGTGCACGATGCCGCTCTGGATCGGAGGCACGCCGGTGAGGATGCACTCATACAG
>NZ_JACARN010000134.1:0-1744 GCF_013386605.1 Pseudomonas sp. IPO3749
GGGTGGTGTTGGGAGGGGGGGGGGATGGGTTGGGCGTGTCGTTGGCGGTGATGGTATTGGCGGGGGTGTTGTTGTTGACGTTGCCGTTGGCGTGGGTGGTGCGGCGGGGGATGATCGATGAGTGATAAATGCAGTATCGGGGTGTGCTCCTGAACCTTGCGGCATTGCCTACACAACCATCAGAATCGTCCGAGTTGTGCGTCTTGGGCGACCTCTTTAAGGTTCGTCTGCCGCTGCCTATCAGCGGTCGGGTTTAGTAGCCCGATAAAAAATTTCCTCGGCGTATGGCTGTCCTTGCAGTCAGGCATTTCAGTGCCTGAATCTATTGGTAGCTGTGCGCAGGGCGTCTTCGGGCGCGCCGGTTTTCGAGGAAATTTCCGGTCTACTAACCTGCGTACAGCTGCCACCCTAACCCTTTGGGTGGTGGTCCTTACCGAGGATCAACAGATGTGTAATGACTCATGTAATCCATCCGTAAAACTGTTCAGCGTCCGTCCCGAAGCCAACACCGAAGCACTGCTCGCCAACGCCTACGAAACCATCGCCGGCGCGGGAGCCATGACCAGTGAGTTCGCCGAAACCCTGCCTTCCCAACAGCGCTACCTTGCCCTTGCGATCCAGCAAATGATCGAGTTGGGGCTGATGCTGGTGGAAGCGGCGCAGGACCGCGTGGATCAAGCCGCCTAGCTCGTTTGGCGCACTGAATAGGCTTGCCTTCCCAGGCCGCCCATACCACGGGGGAGGGGAGCCAAAAACGTCCAGATCCTACAGGGACGAGTCCAGCGAAAACGGAATGCGCAACGCGCCGATCGGTCCTTCCCGCACACCGCACATTTCATCGTGCACGCAGTGCTGCACCAGCACGCAGGGAAAGGGCGGAACCCGTTGCAACAGGCTGCGCAAATGCGTGGCGGAGCCGATGCGCAGCGGCTGGGCGTCATCGCCCTGCAGTGTCATCTCCGCGTTATCCAGCCTGACGCGCGCGATATAGAAGCCACCCTCCAGCGACAGCAACTCCAGCTCGCGAACTTCACCGTTCATGGCCAACTCAGTCAGCATTTGCAGGTTCATGTTTCACCCTCACTGCGGGTCATTCATTGGCGACGAAAGAACAGCGTGACTTGGCCCCATTCGACGCCGAACTTGGTCATGCTGGAGCGGTTGATCAAGGTGTCCTCGTCCATCAGATACATCCAGTCATCAAAGCTCACCTCGTAGACCGAACCGTCCACCGGCAGGTTGAGCCTGTAGCGCCAACGCAGCGCGTTACCCGCCACTTCGCCGATTGCCTCGCCGACCACATCACCCGCCCGGCCCTTCCAGCGCCCCGGGCCATCCGGTGTCAGCGTCCATACACGTTGTTGACGCGTGCCGTCGCTGTACAGAAAACGCTCGTCGAGAATCAAGGCGTTCCCCTCGCGCCGGCTGGCGATAGCCACTTCAAAGCGCTTGGTGACCTCACCGGAACGCTTCTGGAAAATGCCCCAGGCCTTGACGGGCTTGCTGAAGAAACGCTCCAGGTCCAGATGCGGCTGCTGATCAACGTAGCGCTCGACGCCTACGTTGGCGCAACTGCTCAAACTCAACATCAATACCCATGAAACCAGTAGACGTGTCATGGCTCGGCTCCGTGATTGTGCATCAGCGCGTTCGAAGGATGCTTGTACAAGAATATAGATTTGTACAGATATTCCCGACCGATGAATGATGCGTCAAATCGCGCCCATAAAAAATGTCCGCTGTC
>NZ_JACARN010000135.1:0-10909 GCF_013386605.1 Pseudomonas sp. IPO3749
CCCATACCCCACCACCGCATTCTCCGCATACCCCGTAATAAACAACGTCTGCAACCCCGGCCTTAACTCCATCCCCGCCTCCGCCATCTGCCGCCCATTCATCCCACCCGGCAACCCCACGTCCGTCACCAGCAAATCAATATGCACATCCGACCTCAGCAGCTTCAGCCCCGCCGCGCTGTCAGCGGCTTCGATCACGGTGTAACCCAGCTCGCCCAGTACATCGGCAAGCAGCATGCGCACGGTGGACTCGTCGTCCACCAACAGCACGGTTTCGCCGTGCTGGGCGACTTCGATAGCCACTTGCCCTGGGGCCAGTTCGTCACCCGATGCGGCGCCGTGGTGGCGTGGCAGGTAGAGGGACACGCAGGTGCCTTCGCCTTCGGTGGAGTGCAGGTGCACTTGGCCGCCGGATTGTTGGGCGAAGCCGTAGATCATGGACAGGCCCAGGCCGGTGCCTTGGCCGATGGGTTTGGTGGTGAAGAAGGGTTCGAATACGTGGGCCATGACGTCGGGGGACATGCCGGTGCCGGTGTCGGTGACACTCAGGCGCAGGTAGGGGCCTGCGGCCAGGTCATAGGCGCGGGCGGCGGTGGCGTCGAGCCAGTGGTTGCTGGTTTGCAGTTGGATACGGCCGCCTTGGGGCATGGCGTCGCGGGCGTTGATGCACAGGTTGAGCAGGGCGTTTTCCAGTTGGCTGACGTCGACGAAGGCGGTCCAGGCATCCGGAGCGCCGGTGGTTTCGATCTGGATGCCGGGGCCGGCAGTGCGTTGGATGAGTTCGGCCATGCCGTACATCAGGGTGTTGACGTTGGTGGCGCGCGGTTCCAGGGTTTGCCGGCGCGAGAAGGCCAGTAGGCGTTGGGTGAGGACAGCGGCGCGTTTGGCCGAGCCTTGGGCGGCGACCATGTATTTGTCGACGTCGCTGAGGCGGCCTTGGGTGATGCGGCGGTTCATCAGTTCGAGCGCGCCGGAGATGCCGGCGAGCAGGTTGTTGAAGTCGTGGGCCAGGCCGCCGGTGAGTTGGCCGACGGCTTCCATTTTTTGCGATTGGCGCAGTTTTTCTTCGGCCTGCATGAGCAGGGCGGTGCGTTCGGCTACACGCTGCTCCAGTGTTTCGTTGAGGGCGCGCAGTTTGGCTTCGGCGTCGCGCAGGGCCTCGTCGGCGATGGTGCGTTCCAGCAGGTCGGCGGCTTGGCGGGCGAGGATGTCGAGCAGGCGCAGGTCGCGTTCGGACGGCTGGTGCGGCGTGCTCCAGTGGGTGGAGATCATGCCGAGCAGGCGCCCGTCGCGGGACAGCAACGGGGTGGTCTGGGCCGAGCGGATGCCGGTGTTGCGGAAGGCTTGCAGGTCATCGGTGCCGGCGATGTCGGGCCATTCTTCGAAGTCGGGGATGATAGCGCGCTGGCCCAGTTGCAGGGCCATGGTGCAACTGCTGTAGGCCATGGGGCTCACCCATTGCCAGAACCCGACTGCTTCCGGTGGCAAGCCGCGCGAACACAAGAGCTGCAACTGGCCGCCATGGCCGGACGGATGCCCTTCGGGGCACAGCAGCTGCATGGTGCCGAACTGCGAGCCGGTGATGGACACAGCGGCGTCGACGATCTTGCCGTAGAGGGCTTCGAGGTCTTGCTCGCCGATCAGGTCGAGGCTGATGCGGTGCAGGAATTCGATGTCCGACAGGGCGGTTTCCGAGTCGCGGGAAACGCCCAGGGGGAAAGCGGCCGGGAAGGCGGTGCGTAGGGTTTTCATGGGGCTACCAAGGGAATGGCATTGAGCTATTAGCAGGTTATCAGCAAAGCTGTGACCACGCGCTATGGGCAGACGTTCGGTGGTGAACGCTTCTTTCATCGGCGGTGGAATGCGCGCGCTTTCTCATGGTCTGTACGACAACGTTGCAAAGGACTCATGCCATGTCGATACGCCCTATGCTCTGCTTGCTGATACTGCCGCTGTTCGCAGGCTGCCAATACTTCCCACAGACCCATTACTTCACCGCCCCTGAAAACGAGCCGAATCCCGCCTGGGTCCGCATCGTCAATTTCACGCAACATGCCGATCTCTACCAATACGAAAACGGTGTGCGTTCAGGCGGCGTTGTCCGCAGCGGGCCGCTCCCGTTCATCCATACGCAGGACCAGGGCATGCCCAAAGCCGGGCAGGAGTTGACGTCCGACTACTATGAAACGCGTGTGCGGCCCGGCATTGACACCCATGTGGGGATGTTCTGGGAGGGGCCGCGAACCCAGTCGTGCTTTGTGACTGTGGAGTTCGTCCCCCAGGCCGGGCACTACTATCAGTTCAGTCTGACCTCGGGGTCCAGCGGCACCTGCACGGCGTCAGCGTCGTTGATCGAGCGCGACAAGGACGGGACTGGATGGCATCTCACGCCGAACCCGCAGGTGAAGTACTCTCCCGTCGGCCCTACCGCCAAAACGCATTACACCAACAGCCGCTTCGAGGACTCCAACTACCAGCCGCCTCCTGATCTTTATCCTGGCATCTAGCGAAACGGCCCTAAACATCAGCAGCCAGCCCCAGCAACTCATTCACCAGTTCAAGGGCTTCCTGCTGATAGCCCTCACGCCAACGCGCATAGAAGTCCTCGGGCCTGCCCTGCTCTTCCCACTCGGCCAATGCCAAGCCATTGATGATTTCCAGCTCGAACCATTGGCGCTGCCACGCGGCAGCGTCCACCACCAGCACGGTGTCCTGCCACAGAAACTCGGTGTGCGCGACAAATTGGCTCCACGAAAACAGCCCGTGTGGGGCCCTTTCTGCCTGCGCGGTCAGTTGCGCTTTGTTCATTTAATGCTCCTTTCTAACGACGCCCTCTTCTTCCCGGCCATGCTCTCACAGCGCAGAAAAATAGCCTGGCATTGTTGTAGACTTCCCGGCCTTTCCCCCCTACTTGAGAACATGGACGTGAAAAAACGCCTGCTGCTCGGATGCATCACCTTAACCCTGGCCGGCTGCACCTTCACCGGCGCCAACGAAGTGGCACCGGGCGAATACATGATCACCAGCCATGGCAGCATCTTCAATTCCCGCGAAGGCCTGCTGGAAAACATCAACCAGAAAGCCGCGAAAGTCTGCGATGGCAAGCCGTATCACCTGGAAGGCGACAGCGGCGCGAACATGGTGGTGAGCACCACCACGCATATTGGCCAGACGCCCACGACCGTGCTGGGCTTGAAGGCGGTGTGCGAAGGTCGCAAAGAATAGCGCTCGTCTTCTTTCGGAGGTTTCCATGGCTCAATCAAAACGCGAGAGCACCCGCATCGAACGCCGCCTTGTCACTGCGCTCACCGACGCCTGCGAAACCGCCAAAGCCGAAATCCCAGGGTTTGAATGGCTGACCCACACGGTCAATTACGGTGACTTCCCAGGCAGCCTGCGTATCACCTGGGTCTTCGACACCCGCGCCAGCCAAGCGCAGGCCGTGGCGACGGGGTTGGACGCGCGCATCCGCGAGCTGACCGCCACGGCCCTGCATGACGCCGAGATCCCGCCCGTGCCACTGGTGCGTTGCGTTCACTTGGACTCGGAAGAAGCCTGCCACGCCCAGCACGGCGGCAATTGGCGTTTGCGCCTGATGCGCTCAGCCAACTAGAGACTGACACCCAACTGCTGGATAATGCCCCGGCCCTGTTCCTCGCCTGCCGATAAGGAAGTCCTGTCCCATGAAGTTGCCGTTTTCCGCTGCCCTGCTCGCGTCTGCCCTGCTGGCGCCTTCCTTTGCCCAGGCCGATGACGCCGCCTTGGTCGACACGCTCAAGGCCTTCACCCGTTGTGACGAGACGTTCTTCAGCCGCCTGAACACCCATCGCGACGCCTGGCAGGCCTATGCGCCGCTCAAGCAGGAGAAAGACTTCACCTGGATCGCGGTGCGCGACCGCACCGAACCCAAGGCCTCGGCCGTGCCGGTGAGTGCGCCGGCCATCGCGGGGTTGAAGCTGCTGTCCTATAACGATGAGGTCAGCGATCTTGGCCCGCTGGGCCTGTATTACTTCTGGGGCTTTACGGTGGACGGCACCATTGATGAGGTCGCCCCGCGCCTCGCGGCGTTGCTCGACCAACCGGGTGCACTGCAAAAAGGCGAGGGGCAATACACGCGCAGTGAGTTGAAGGTGGGCAACAGTTGGCAGGCGATCAAGCCGATGCCGGGCAAGGCGCCGGGGCTGCGCAATGTGGAGCGAGTGCTGATCGTGGAGCCGGAGGGCAAGTATTCCCGTGTGAGCTGTTCGGTGCAGGGTGGCGTGAATGCCGGGTTGCTGGCGCTGTTGCGGCCGGACATCGCACCGGTGGATTACCCGCGCACCGTGGCTGAAACCAACCTAGGTGATGTGCCGGTTCCACCCAACGTACTCCAGGGCCTCGACGCACCACTGCTGCAACCCAAGTTCAAGACGTTGAGCTACAGCTACCTGTCGAAGAACGCCGCGGGCAAGGACGCGCCGATCACCATCCGCTTCAAGGCAGAGGGCGGTTTGCTGGTGAAGAATGAAGCCTACGGCGCCGCCTTCAATGTGGACCGTTTGATGCTCGCGGACCTGATCCAGCTGAAGTCGAAAATGAACGGCGTGGGCGAAGGCCAGGTGCTGCAGACCCGCGAGGCCGAGGTGAAACTGCCGACGAGCTGGGCGCCGGGCCAGACCCTGAGTGCGCACTTGAAGATGGCCAACGTGCCGGTCAAGCCCACCGACAAACCGCTCGAAACCACCTTGACCTGCAAGGTCGGCGAGCGCTTCCCGGCGCGTCAGGTGTTTGCGTCGCTGACGGGCGATGCCATCCGGTTGGCCTGCGAGCAGGACGGTTATGCGTCGTCGCGCGCGTTTATTGAGGACCTGGGCGTGGCGTTGACGCTGGAGTCGACGTCGAGCCAGACCCACTATGTGAATGAAATCCAGACGCTGGACGTGGTGCGCTGACGCCGATTGGCCTATTCACTCCAAAGCAACAGGTGGGCCTCAAAAGCTGCGGACCAACGAACCAAACAGGTCACCTTCAGGCATTTTGCTCACTGGGATCTCGGCATTTTCAAACCACTCCCGACTGGCCTCAGGGTGCGGGCCGCTCAGCACCACCACGCCCTTTTCATAGGTATACCGCGCCGCCGCGACGTCTCCGTTGCGGTAGGTGGCGATGGTTTTATACGACCCTGTCGGAAAGTACGGGCCATCCTGGAAGAAAACGTGGTCAGACTTGCCCGCCCACGTGACCTGCACCGCGGCGTCGGCGATGCCGGGCACTTCGAAACCGGGGCGGCCGGCTTCGCCGTCGAGGTCCTGGGGGATCAGGCCGAGGTTGTTGTCATCCGCCAGGTAGGCGCCCATGCACAAGCCCAAATAGCGGCCGCCGTGGGCGACGTAGTTGCGGATGGCCTCGCTGCGCGCCTCACCCAGGCTGCGCAGCGCTGCGGGAATATCCTGGCCGCCGCCGGGTTGCACGTAGAGATCGTAGCGCGCCAGGGTCTGTGGCGTGATGTCGATCGACTCATCCGCGCCCACAAAATCGATGTGATAGTTGGGGTTGAGTCGTTGCAGGGCCTTCGCCACGTTCTCGGAACAGTCGTCACACCCCGCCGGGCCCCGGTAGATGGCGACGTGGGTGATAGGCGTCGCGGCCTCGGCCGGTGACGGCAGCAGCAGCGCAAAGGCAAACAAGGTGGCGGCGGTGGCTCGCAGGTTCATGGCGACGGGCTCCAGGGCGGACACCCCAAAGCCTATAGCGATTGCGCCGTTCAATCCGTTAACAGTTGTAAACACCATTCACTTGGGGATAACTGGGGGCCATGCCTAATGCCAGTCAGTTAAGAAGCAGAAAGGGTAAAGGTAACCTGTGGCGAGGGAGCTTGCTCCCGCTGGGCCGCAAAGCGGCCCCAAAAATGGGACTGCTACGCAGTCCAGCGGGAGCAAGCTCCCTCGCCACAGGTACACTATTCACCCTTAACTGAAGGGCATTAGGGACCGTGCCCTATTTCGAGAGCGTCCGCCATGTTTGAACTCGCCTCCCTCATCACCTATGTCGCCGTAGTGATTGGCCTGTTTCTGATTCCAGGCCCGTCCGTGCTGCTGGTGATCACCCGCACCGTGCAAGGCGGGCGCAAGGTCGGCGTGGCGACCGGGCTGGGCGTGGCGTGCGGCGACTTGCTGCATACCCTGGGCGCGGCGTTGGGGTTGTCGGCGATCCTGATGACGTCGGCCACGGCGTTCAACGCGGTGAAGTGGGCCGGTGCGGCCTACCTGATCTACCTGGGCGTACGCGCGTTCATGGCCAAGACCGGCACACAGGCGGGCCTGACCTTGCCCGCCGTCACCCCGCGCCAGGCGTTTTTCCAGGCGGTGGGCGCCGAGGTGCTCAACCCGAAGACTGCGATTTTCTTCCTGGCGTTCCTGCCGCAATTCGTCCACCCGGAATCCGGCTCGTCGCTGGTTCAGTTCGCGGTGCTGGGCCTGATCTTCTCGGCGCTCAGCGCGGTGTACACCAGCCTGCTCGCCCTCGCCATCCGCCCCTTGAGCCGAGGCATCAAGGGGCTGTCCAAACTGCGGCGCTGGGAAGGCAAAATCATCGGCACGCTGTTTATGGGCTTGGGGCTGAAGGTGGCGTTGCAGCAGCGTTAATCACTGGGCAAACGCATACGCCCCGCCCTGCTCCACCGCCTTGCGATACGCAGGTCGCGCCTGGAATTTCTCCACCCACGCTGCCAGGTTCGGGTAGGCCTGCAACTTGCCCTGGGCCCTGGCGATTTCACCGATAAAGCTCATCTGGATATCCGCGCCGCTCAGCTCATCGCCAAGCAGGTAGGCTTTGCCCGCGAGCACGTTGTTCAGGTAACCGAGGTAGTTGGCGACTTCCGATTCGATCCGCGGGTGCAACGGCGCGCCTGCCTCGCCCAGGCGGCCGACGTAGAGGTTGAGCATCAACGGCAACATGGCCGAGCCTTCGGCAAAGTGCAGCCATTGCACGTAGTGGTCGTAGGTGGCGCTGGCAGGATCCGGTTGCAGGCGGCCCTGGCCGTGGCGACGGATCAGGTAGTCGATGATGGCGGCGGACTCGATCAGCACCAGGCCGCCGTCTTCGATCACCGGGGATTTGCCCAGCGGGTTGATCGCCTTGAGCTCTGGCGGGGCGAGGTTGGTTTTCGGGTCGCGTTGGTAGCGCTTGATCTCGTAAGGCAGGCCGAGTTCTTCGAGCAGCCACAGGATGCGTTGCGAGCGTGAGTTGTTGAGGTGGTGGACGATGATCATTGAAGGCTCCGCAGGGCGAGAGGAATGTCTTGGAAACAGACTACGCCAGCCTTCGGGAGTGCCGACAAATAATTTTCTGCGTGACGGACGCCGTGGTTACCATGGGGATCGATTCGAGAGGAGGCACAGCATGGATCTGAAATTCAGCCACGTCGACATACTGGTCGAAAACCTTGAAGAGGCCTGTGCCTATTACGCACACATTCTCAAGGCACGCATTTCCAAGACGTTCGTGTGGGAACGCGGCGGCCTGCATGTGCGGTATGCCGTGGTGCTGATGGGCCAAGAACGCTTCATGCTGGTCCAGCCGCTCGCCGGCAACCTGCGCGAGCTGTTGGACGCCCACGGCGAAGGCATGATTTACCGCCACTGCTACACCACGCCGGACATCGAGATCGCTTATGACGAGCTGATCGCCGCCGGCGTGCAGCCGGAGAACGAAAACGGCGTGCCCCTGGCCCGCGAGAACCTGCAATCGCCGTCCGGGGGGCGCATTATCTGGCTGCCCAAGCGCTTCGGGCATTTCTCCATGGAGATCCTCGAAGAGGCGACGCTGGAGGCGTTTATTGTGGAGGCGTTTGGCTGATCGAGGCCCACGCCGCCTGCGCCAGCAATGCGGCGTAGTGATTCGGGCTGTGCTTGACCCGGCCGGATAACCACGCACGGGCATAGCTTTCGGCCGCGCCGATGATCAGCGACAGCAGCAGTTCTGCCGGGATATGGCTGAACGCCTCACGGCGGTCTTCGTCGCTCATCCAGTCGGTCAATTGCGCGTTGCGCTGTTTGTTACGGGTGAGCAGTTCGTCCTTGTGCGGGCCGTTGGCCACGGCGAAACGGCTCTGGAACATAAAGCGCGCCCATTCGGGTTGCGCATCCACCCACTCCACATAACTGCGTACCAGCGCTTCCACACCGGCCTGGGCGGTTTGCGCCTGCTTGAGGTGTTGCTCCCGCAGTGCGGCCTGATCTTCCAGCGCGGCAAAAAACAGCGCGGCGACGATGCCTTCCTTGTTGCCGAAATGATGGTAGATGGCGCCCACGCTGGTCTCGCAGCGCGCGCGGATGGTTTCGATATTCGTCGCTTCAATACCTACGTCGTTAAAGCTGGCCAGGGCCTCGCGCAGGATGCTGCGCTTGAGGTCGCTGCGCCGGCCCGGGAAGGTGCGCTCGATCAGATCAGGTGCGTGCATGGAGTGGCTCGCCAAATGTACGGAGTCTATATGGTACGGCCGCCCGCAGAGAAGGCACGGCTTGACATGGCTGGATTTTACGGAATATTGTTCCGTTACAGAATATTATTCTGTAAATCCATTATGAGGACAATCCATGAGCCAGTTTCTCAGCATGTTCAACAGTGTAGGTCCTGCAGCGTTCAGCCAAATGGCCTGCCAGGTGGCGCCCTACTTCAGCACTATCAACCCTGAAATTGCCGAACTACGCCCTGGGCATGCCGTGGTCAACGTGCCGTTTCGCAAGGAAATCACCAACCACCTGGCCTCCGTGCATGCCATTGCGTTGTGCAACGCGGCGGAATTGGCAGGTGGGACGATGACGGACGTGTCGATCCCCCAAGGCGCCAAGTGGATCCCCAAGGGCATGACCGTGGAATACCTGGCGAAGGCAAAGTCGAACATCCGCGCCGTGGCGGATGGCAGCGGCATTGATTGGTCCACCGCAGGGGACAAGATCGTGCCGGTGGATATTTTTGATGAGGGCGACGTGAAGGTGTTCACCGCAAGGATCACCATGAATGTGAAGATCGCCTGAGGCCATGGCGGCTGGCTCGGCAACTGCCGAGCCACGCTTCAGTGCACCATCGACCACAGTGAAGCACCTACGCCGGTGATGCTCTCCCCCGCAATCAAGCCAGCGGCGGCGGTAATCGCAAAGCGCTCGGTGAGGCTCGGCCAGCGGCAGCTCAGCAGCCAGGTCAGTATGGCGCCCAGGGCCATCATCAGCGAGACCGAGGCCGGCAGCACAAAGGCCAGGCCCAGGGCGGCGGCACTCGGGAGGAAGCGGGCGCGATGGGCAGGCAAGGTGCTGTCCAGCACACCGAGCACTACGCCCACCAGGCCGCCGATGGCAATTGCCCAGCGGATGCTGGTGGACAGTGAATCCAAGCCATGGGTGAGGGTTTGCGCCACGGCTTTCCAGGTAGCGACCGCCGGGGCTGGCCACTCTTCGGTGAGCAGCATGGTTTGCGGATCCGGGATCAACGCCAGGTAGGCGAAGACGCCAACGATACTGCCGATGAAAATCCCCAGGATCTGCGCGATCACCTGCTTATGCGGCGTGGCGCCGATGGCCTTGCCCACCTTGAAATCATTCATCAAGTCGGTGCACTGCCCTGCCGAGCCACCGGCCGTGTTGGCGCTCATCAGGTTGATCGGCACCTGCCCCGGCGCGACGATGCCAAAGCTCAGCTGGGACAACTGCCCGATGGCGCCAATAGGCGGAATGCCGGTGGCACCCACCACGCGCGCAGCGACGGCGGCGAGGCAGATCGCCAAGGGAATGGTGAGCAAGGCCATGCCGAGATTGATGCCGAACAGCAACGCCTGCAGGCTCACCACCAGCACGATCGCCAACGCAAAACCGGCGGCCGGCCCCGGTTTGGGCACCGTCCAGCTTGATCCGCCGCTGGCGTGAGTGGACCGGTACAACGCCCACAAACGAATCGCCAGCGAGGCCAAGGTGGAACACACCATCAGGCTCACACCCGGCCACAGCAACCACTCCACCAACGCGGCGAACTGCGGGCCGCTGCTGCCCGCCGGCAAGGTCACCAACTGTTGCGCCAGCAGCCAGGGACCCAGGCCACCCCAGGCGAGCAAGGCGCCGAGCAGCAAGGTCAGGCCCACGCGAATGCCGATAATGCCGCCAAACCCCACCAGCAATAGCGAAGGGTCGGCAGTAAACGTCAGGCGCTCCAACGGGGCGCTGGGCGACCAGCGCGGGAAGGCCCACATAAAGGTATCCACCCACTTGACCAGCCCGGAGAGTAAGGCGGCGCTAAGCAACACCTTCAAGCGCGTCGCGGCTTCGCGTCCGTGATTGTAGATGTGCAACAGGGTTTCCAGGGTGGCCATGCCCTCGGGGAATTTCAGCGCCTTGTCATTGAGCAGCGAGGGCCGTAGATACCAGGCGATCCAGATGCCCAGGAAACTCACCGAGAACACCCAGGCAATCATGGGGATAGCGTCCAACTGGTTGCCGGTCAGCAAGGTATAGGCCGGGATCGGCGCCACCAACCCACCCGAAATAATCGACGCGGCGGCTGACGCGACGGTCTGGTTGATGTTGCTTTCGTGCAAGGTCCACGGCAGGTGGTCGGTGGAACGCTTGGCCACGCCTTGAAAGATGGCGTAGCCGATCAGCAGCGCGATGATCGACATGTTGAACGACCAGCCGATCTTCAACCCGGCGTAGACATTGGACGGCGTGAGCAGGATGCCGAGGACGCTGCCGGTGATGACGGCGCGCAGGCTGAGTTCGCGGGTAACGGGGCCGTGCGGGAGGGTTGTTGGCGGGGCTGAAGTCATGCGGAGTCCTTTCGGCGACGAAACAGGGCGACCTAGTAAGTGAGCCCTGTAGAAGCTGAAGGTTCCTGTGGTGGGAGAGCTTGTTGTGGTGAGCGGGCTTGTTTTGGTGAGCAAGCT
>NZ_JACARN010000014.1:0-98552 GCF_013386605.1 Pseudomonas sp. IPO3749
GCAAGCCCGCTCACTACAAATCGCGTCAGCCTTTGAGCAAGCGCTCCAGCCCGACCTTCAGGGGAGTGGGTTCGGGCAGCGTGAAGCTCGCCAGCAAGCGCTGGTTATTCGCCCGCGAATGCCGGATATCCCCGGAACGCGCCGGCCCATAAGTCACCGCTGGCAACTTGCCGACAATTGCTTCCAGCGCCTGCAACACCTGCTTGAGGGTGGTGGTGCGGTTCCAGCCCACGTTGATCGCGCCCAGCGGCGCGGTTGGCGCTTCAATCGCCTGCACCAACACGTCAACCAGGTCTTCCACGTACATGAAGTCACGGGTCTGCTCGCCATCGCCAAACACGGCAATCGGCACGCCCTGCTGCGCGCGCTCACTGAAGATGCTGATCACGCCGGAATACGGCGATGATGGGTCCTGGCGTGGCCCGAAGATATTGAAGAAGCGAAAGATCACCGGCTCCAAGCCATGCTCGCGACGGTAGAAGTCCAAGTAGTACTCGCCCGCCAGCTTGTCAGACGCATAGGGCGTCAATGGCGCCTTGGGGGTGTCTTCGTCAATCGAAGCGCCTTCGCCATTGTTGCCATAGACCGCCGCACTGGAGGCGTATACCACGCGCCTGACGCCAGCCTTGCGCATGGCTTCGCAGACATTCAAGGTGCCGACGAAGTTGCTCTGGTGCGTGCTGACCGGATCATCCACCGAGGCCTGCACCGAAGCCACCGCCGCGAGGTGTACCACCGCCGTTGCGCCGACGGCGGCGCGAGCCACCCGTTCGGCATCGGCCACATCGCCTTCCAGCAGTTCGACGCGCGGGTTGCCCAGCGGTAAGTTGCTGCGTTTGCCGGTGGAGAAGTTATCCAGCACCCGCACGCCATAGCCTTTGGCAAGCAGGGCATCGACCAGGTGCGAGCCGATAAAACCCGCTCCACCGGTAACAAGCACCCACTTACTCATTGTTGCGGATTTTCTCGACAATGGCCGTGGTCGAGCTGTTCTCGACCAGCCCCAGCACTTTGACCTTGCCGCCGTAGGCACTGACGATATCCGCCCCGACAACCTGGTCGACGGAGTAGTCGCCCCCCTTGACCAGCACGTCCGGTTTGACTTGGGCCAGCAGGTTTTCCGGGGTCGCTTCAGGGAAGCTGATCACCCAGTCCACCGCACCCAGGCCAGCCAGCACGGCCATGCGACGGTCGACACTGTTGATCGGACGGCCAGGGCCTTTGAGGCGACTCACCGAGGCGTCATCGTTGACCGCCACGATCAAGCGGTCGCCCTGGGCGCTTGCTTGCTCAAGGTAAGTCACATGACCCGCGTGCAGGATGTCGAAACAGCCATTGGTGAACACGATGCTTTCGCCATGGGCACGGGCATCGTCAATCGCCAGCAGCAGTTGCTCGATGGTCAGCACGCCGCGTTCTGAACCTTCGGAACGCTGGATCGCACGACGTAATTCAGGCGCGCTGATGGCAGCCGTACCCAACTTGCCCACCACGATACCTGCGGCCAGGTTGGCCAGGGCCACGGCGTGGGGCAGTTCTTCGCCCGCGGCAATCGAGGCGGCCAGGGTGGAGATCACGGTGTCGCCAGCGCCGGTCACGTCGAACACTTCGCGGGCACGTGCCGGCAGGTGCATCGCCGGGTGGCCCGGACGCAGCAGGGTCATGCCGTGCTCGCCACGGGTCACCAGCAAGGCGCCCAGGTCGAGGTCTGCCATCAACGCGGCGCCCTTGGTGACCAGGTCGTGCTCATCGGCGCAACCGCCGACGATGGCTTCGAACTCGCTGAGATTCGGCGTGATCAGGCTGGCTCCGCGATAAATCGAGAAGTCCTTGCCCTTTGGATCGGCCAGTACCGGAATGCCCTTGGCCTTGGCGGCCTGGATCAGCACCTGGTGGTTGCGCAAGGCACCTTTGCCGTAGTCGGACAACACCAGCACCTTGATGCCTTCGAGCAACTCATCGACCTGGCCGCTGAGGGCCAGGGCGTCGGTGGCGAAGGGTTCTTCAAAATCGATACGCAGCAGTTGCTGGTGACGGCTCATGACCCGCAGCTTGACGATGGTCGGCTGGTGGGCAATGCGCTGGAACAGCGCGCGCACGCCAGCACCGCGCAGGCTATTGGCCAGGCTGTCGGCGGCTTCGTCGTCGCCGGTCACGCCGACCAGGGAAGCCGGGGCGCCGAGGGCGGCAATATTGAGGGCAACGTTGGCAGCGCCGCCCGGACGGTCTTCGATTTGCTCGACCTTGACTACCGGTACCGGCGCCTCAGGGGAAATCCGTGAGGTACCGCCATGCCAGTAACGGTCGAGCATGACATCGCCGACCACCAAGACAGGGGCTTGATCGAATCGCGGCATGGACAACTTCATGGAGCATCCCACATACAAAATGAACAGGGGCGCGATATTAGCACAGGGTGAGCGCCGCCTAGTTCGAGAGCTTTATCCGGGATGCATCACACGGCAAATCTGATCACTTTTTGAACAACGCCGCCAGGATTTTGTCCACCGCGTCGAGCAGTTCGACTTCCTCGGTATTGATTTCGCAGTCCGCCTTGATCGGCGCCTCATAGGGGCTGTCCAGCCCGGTAAACGCTTTGATACGTCCTTCCAGGGCCGCACGGTACAAGCCCTTGGGATCACGCCGCGCGCACACGTCAAAGGGCGTGCTGATGTAGACCTCGAAAAACTGTCCCGGCCCAAACAGTGCCTTGGCGGTTGCCCGGTCGGCGCTGAACGGGGAAATCGCCGAAACGATTACGATCAGTCCTGCGTCCACCATCAGCCGCGCTACCTCGCCGATGCGCCGGATATTTTCCTTGCGCGCCGCATCACTCATGCCCAGGTCATTGCACAAACCGGTGCGCAAGTTATCGCCGTCGAGCACGAAGGTATGCCGGCCCTGTTCGTTGAGCTGCACTTCCAGCGCATTGGCCAGGGTCGATTTACCGGACCCGGACAACCCCGTCAGCCACAGGCAGCAAGGCTGCTGGTGCTTGAGCGCAGCCCGCGCGGCCACCGACAACGACAAGGCAAAGGGGCGGACAGAAGCCGAACCCCGGGAGAGTGACTGACTATTCATACCCCAACACCTCGTAATCACGTTGATAGGCACGCCGCACCAGACGGCGTGTACGCAGGCTGCAAAAATCCCTGACCGGCTCGTTGCGCCGCCCCAGTGAAACATTCAGATGCGGCAGCGTCGTGCTGACGCCGAGGTGCTCGCACAACTGCTGGAAGTCTTGCTCCAGGGATTCCTGGCGCCCAAGAAAGTCCATGGCCATACGGCCCATGTGATCGACCAGGAAATCAGTCTGGGGGGCGAAGTGCAGTTGGCGGTGCAGGTTGTCCGGGTGTAACCAACTGCCGACGAAATGATCGAAGTCGCGGTAGCTGCACACCAGCGCCTGGGCGTGCACATCACGGGTACCCATATGATTGCTGCGCAGGTAGGTGTAGGCCGAATAGGCACGCTCCAATGGGTCGCGCACAAAGGCAAACTTGAAACTGCGTTCGCAGTGCTCGGGGAATTGCTGCTGGTACCAGTAATACGGCAGATGGCCCGGCCAGCGCCCATCCAGCAGCGCCGAGCAGACGCTGCTGCCAGCGCATTTAGGCACATGAATGAATACGCAGTTGTGACGCTCGAAAGCCGGTGGAAGCGTGGTCACCCCAGACAGGGACTTGTTCACCGCCTGGCGATCCACCACCGACAAACGCCCCAGCAGGAAAACCCGCTGGGGCTTGGGAAGCAATTTCCAGAACAGACGCTGCAACATTCCATTACCCACGCAAGAAGGTTAGCCCTCTCGTTCGTCATTCGAATCGAGAAGGCCAACATAACAAACGTTAGGCAGCGAATTATTTGGCTTTGGTCAAGCCTGTAAGGGGCTTGATACAAACACCAGGGCGCATTGCGCGCCCCGGCATATCAGGTGATGTTGGCCGTTACCGGCTCATCCAGGCCCATGGCGTGCAGGCGCGAGTAATAGCCGCCCATGGCCAGCAGTTCCACGTGTGTACCACGCTCGACAATTTCACCGTGGTCCATCACCAGAATCATGTCCGCTTTCTCGATGGTGGACAGTCGGTGCGCAATCACCAGAGTGGTACGGCCCTTCATGACCTTGTCCAAAGCGGCCTGAATGTGGCGCTCGGACTCGGTATCAAGCGCCGAAGTTGCCTCATCCAGGATCAGCAGCGGGGCATTTTTCAGCAGTGCACGGGCGATCGCCAAGCGCTGGCGTTGGCCGCCGGAAAGCAGCACGCCGTTTTCGCCGACTTCGGTGTCCAGGCCTTTGGGCAGTTCGGCGATGAAGTCCATGGCATAGGCATCGGTGGCGGCCTTCTCGATGTCTTCACGCGGTGCATCCGCCAGGTCGCCGTAGGCGATGTTGTTGGCCACCGTATCGTTGAACAGCGTCACGTGCTGGGTCACCTGGGCCACGTGCCGACGCAGATTGCGCAGACGGTAGTCTTCGATCTCCACCTCATCCAGCAGGATTTCGCCGGTTTCGTGGTGGTAGAAACGCGGGATCAGGCTGGCCAGCGTGGACTTGCCACTGCCCGAACGCCCGACCAGGGCGATCATCTGCCCAGGCTCTGCGGTGAAGCTGATGTTCTTCAGCACTTCACGCTCGGCACCTGGGTAGGTGAAGCTCAGGTTGCGCACGTCCAGGCGACCGCTGACGCGATCACGCTCCACGGTGCCGCTGTCGACTTCCGGCTCTTCATCCAGCTGTTCGAAGATGCTTTCGGCACCGGCTACGCCCTTCTGGATGGTCGAGCTGACTTCCGACAATTGGCGAATCGGCTTGGGCAACAGGCCCGCTGCGGTGATGTAGGCCACCAGGTCGCCCGCCGTGGCGTCGCCACGCAGCAGCAATACCAGGAACATCAGCGCTGCCATTGCGGTGTAGATCACCAGTTGGAGCATTGGTGTGTAGACCGCACCGGTCTTGTTCATGCGCAGCTGTTTATCAGTGTTGCCCTGGCTGGCGGCGGCAAAACGGCGCTCTTCGTAGCTTTCGCCGCCGAAGCTGCGCACCACGCGGTAGCCCTGGATGGTCTCCGAGGCCACGTGGGTCACGTCGCCCATCGCCACTTGGATCTTCTTGCTCTGCTTGCGGAATTTCTTGCTGGTGCTACCGACCATGATTGCGATCAGCGGCAGGATCGCCAGCATGACCAGGGTCAGCTTCCAGTTCATCCACAGCAGGTAGCCGAACAGGAACACCACCGTCAGGCCCTCGCGGATCACCACCTTGATCGCATCCGTGGCGGCGCCGGTGACCATGGTCACGTTGAAGGTGATGCGGGAAATCAGATGACCGGAGTTGTGCGTGTCGAAATAACGGTTGGGCAATACCAGCAGCTTGTTGAACAGCTGGACCCGCAGGTCATGCACCAGGCCCAGGGAGACCTTGGCCAGGTAGTAGTTGCCCAGGAACGAGCCGAGGCCTTGCCACGCGGCGATCAGGATGATCAGCAGCGGCACGGCCATCAACAGCTTCAGGTCCTTGAACAACGGGATCTTGGGCAGGAACACCACATCGGGATTGCTCAAGCCATCCACGAAGTACTTGAGGATCCCGGCCAGCATCGGCTGGGTGGAAGCAAAGATCACGAAGCCCAAGATACTCAGCATGAACATGCCGATGTACGGTTTCACATAGCCCAGCAGCCTGAAATAGATTTTCAGGCTGGATTCCTGGTCCGCTTTGGGCGGTGCGTCACTCATGTGTCGAGCTCACTGATTGGGTAGGACGCGAACTTTATCACATGCATCGGGATTGGCCCGAGCCCAGACCAAGACAGTCGCCAGCGCAATCGGCAGCCATGAGATAAACCACTCGGCCCGTGGGGTGCCCGTGAGGCTGGCGGCATCGAACTGCATGGCCAGGAACGAAAACACCCACATGCCGATGATACCCCTGCCGTAAAGCGTGTCGCGGGCCTTCCAGGCTTGCCACAACACACCGAACCACAAGCCACACCACAGCAGCAGGCCGGGCAGGCCGAGTTCGATGGCAACGTGGGAGAACAGGTTGTGGGCGTGGTCGAAATACATGCCATACGCGGTGATGAAGATCCTGTAATCCCCACCCAGCCCCAAACCGGTCCACGGATGCTGGGAAACCATCTCGACGGCGGTCATGAAGATCTGCGGCCGGTAGGAGACGCCTCTGGACAACACCAGGGACTGCATGGAGAAGAATACCGCCAGCGCCACTATCACTGCGCCAATGGAGATTACCGCGGTACGCCGATCACGACACCAGGCCGGCATCGCCACGACGGTCAGCAGCAAGGCCAGTGCAGCACCTCGGCTCTGGCTCAGCACGACGAAAAGCCCGAGCAATGCGATGGACACCACCCATGCCGCCTGCATCCAGCGGCCACGTGGCAGCCAATGCAGCAGCCAGATGGCAGCCAGACCAATCACATAGGCCCCCAGAATCGGGTGGGACAATTGACCTATCCCTTCGAGGCGCGCAAACCAGGCGTGGTGTTCAATACCATAGAACTTGATGATCGCGACCAGTGACGACAAGGCCAGCCCGAAACCGCCCCATTGCATCACGCGGATGACCCGATCGGCTTGCCCGCAGGCAAACACCGGGAAAAACAGCAGGAACACGCCGATATACAGCAAGCGCTTGGTCTCGCGGGACGGGTCTTCGGCATTGCTCCACGACAGGCTGATGGCGCCCCAGATGGCCAGTGCCGCCACCATCAGGCACATCCAACGCTGTTCACGCCAGACTTCCTTGAGTCGCTCACGGGCCGACCAGGCGAACACCATGGCAGGCAACCAGAGAAACAGGGTCAAGCCTTGTTGGTAAATCTTGTTGGTCGGCGCAAAGGCAATCGCCAGCAAAAACCAAAGTAACCCGAAAACCATCCACACCTGCGCCCAACGACTTGCTTGCATCACCCGCTCCTGAATACGTCCACCCCACCAACGCGGCATGGTTAAAACCCAAAACTTTCGGCATTATTACCGATCACTGTGCCCGCGACTCCTACAAGGCTTTCCGACGATGCAATGTTCAAGGCTTCCCCAAGCCGATTTAAACGCAATGATTGAAGGCGCCCGCATCCTGGAAAAGGACAGCTACGGCCCCAAAGTCTACCTGCTGGCTGACGGGAATATCCTCAAACTGTTTCGCCGCAAGCGCCTGTTTTCGTCGGCGCTGTTTCGCCCCTACTCCAAGCGCTTCATCGACAACGTGGCGCAACTGCAACAACGTGGCATCCCTACCTTGACCGTACTGGCGTTCTTCCAACTGGCCGCACCCGGCATGACCGCGGTGCTGTACCGCCCACTGCCGGGTGAAACGCTACGCCAGATTTCCAATAAAGAAGGCTTTGACTGGCAATCGAACCTCGACCCGCTGGTGGCGCTCATCCGCCGTTTGCACAGTGCGGGAATTTACTTCCGCTCCCTGCACTTGGGCAATATCGTTGTTACACCTGATAACGAAATGGGGCTGATCGATGTGGCGGATATGCGCTTCCTGCGCGCCCCGTTGAACCAGGAGTTGGCAAGACGCAATTTGCAGCATTTCGCCCGCTATATTGCGCGCGAGAAGCTGAACGAACGCTTTCCAATGCAAGCACTGGAACAAGCGCTACTAGCGGCATGAAAACAGGCGCTGGGAAGTTTCACTGAAATCCTTCCAGGCTTGCTCCGGCGCCAATGCACGCGATTGGGCCTTGAGCACATCCCGGGCCGAAGCGGCGAAGGCACGCTCCATCAGAAGGCCCCAGGCCTGCGCATTATCTGAAGGGGCGTACCAGCCGGCCTCCGCCAACTGCTCGCGAAACACGGCCAACTCGCTGGTCAGTACCGGCACACCGGCCATCACTGCCTCTTGCAGGATCAACCCCAAGCCCTCTTGGGTCGACGGAATGGCGACCCAGTCGAAGGCGCGGTAAAGCGTCGCCGCATCCGACAGATGACCCGGCAACGTCACCTTGCCCTGCAAGCCGAGTTTTTCGATACGCGCCTCCAAGGCATCCCTTGCGGCGCCCTCGCCGATAATCACCAGCCGCGCGTCCGGCAGATGCGCCGACACGCCGGCAAACGCCTCCAGCAAACAGCTGAACCCTTTGCCGTCGACCAATCGGCCTACTGCACCCAGCACGGGCGAACCGTCCAGCGGCAGTCCAAGACGAATGCGTGCCTGCTCCCGAGAAAGCGCGGCGGCACGAAAGGCTACTGGGTCGAACGCGCTGCGCAGCACTGTCACGGACCGTTGCAGAAAACGCTCGATCGACTGGGCAAGGGTTTGCGAGACGGCAGCCAGCGTGAGTTGCTCAGCGGGAAACTGCTCAAACAGCTTTTTGTCCGACCGGCGCATGCGTGTGACGCCATGAAAAACCACGACAACACGCACGTGCGGCAAGTGTTTGAGCACCGGCAACATCACCCGGGCCACGCCCACCCCATCCAGCAGCACAACCTGCAAATCGTCAGGCAGCGCCTTCTGGAAACGCACGCGCATCCAAGGCATCAGCAACTTCCACAAGTGCCGGCCTTTGAGTCGGGCAGAGGACAAACTCCACTCTACTGCCGATTCCCCTTCGTCCGAACGACCTTGAAGCAACCAGGTAGTGATCGGCGCACGGCATACAGCGTGGGAAAGTATCTGTTGATGAACCTTCTGCACCGAAGCGAATGCAGAACCACCGGCCCACATGATGTTGAGGATACTCATCGAAAAAATGACCTTTTGCGGCGTTGTGGTGGCTTGTCGCCTGTACTTAATGGATCAACCAGCCAATACCGACACCCAGTACCAACATAGCCGCCAGCTTGATCCGCTCGCGCCGCTTGCGCCGCGCTTTGGTCAAGCGCTCTTCTGCCGTCGCCACATGCAAACCGAAACCGGTATGCAGAACCGCATCGCCTTCCAGAGTCACGGCCGCCAGGTTCAGCTGCGCGTAACGCTTCGATAATCCCTTCTCACCCTCGAACCCGGCATAGGGCGCGCACAAGCGATACTCCTTGATACGTCGCAACCCTGGATTCAACGAAAACCCTTGCCACTCGGGTTTGTCGGACAGCAGGGGGTAACACGGCACACCGCCCACCACTTCACGAGGCCCCAGGTGAATATAGGGGCTGTGCACCTGCAAGTCGTAGACGTAGTTACGCAACCACACCTGCAAAATATCCGGTCGGTGCTCCAATATCGTCTTGGAATCCTCGACAAAGCCGGGTCGATAAAACGCCCAGTCATCCTCGCAATGGAATATGTAGGGGGTCTTGACCGACTCATAGGCCAAGTCGATGGACGCCAACTGCCCAAGCTTCGGGCGGTTGATCAAGAAAGTGCAATGGCCGTGCCAGTGCTGTGGAACCGCTTGGCGCACGGCGTCGTCACCGGAGTCTTCGGTAATGAAGACTTCGCGGATCGCCGCCGTATTGAACTGATCGAAGCTCTCGAGCGTGCGCTTCAACAAATCGAAGCGACCGCAACTGGTCACTACGAGCGTTATGTCGCTTTGATCGGAGAATTGCATTCAAGCCTCGATAATATCACATAGCCATCATTTGCGGCCATCTGGCCGATATCAAACGCCCAGTTTCAGGCGCAACCTTTCCAGCACACTCAATGGTGCACGGGGCCGCAGGGGCGGCTCGAGGACTTCGACAATCCGCTGGCCGATCCGGGCAAAGCTGAACTGGCTGACGGCCAGGTCCTGACCCTTTCGCGCAATGTCGGCCGCCAACTGCGGATTGGACCGTAACACGGCCAGTTTTTCCTGCAACTGCGGGATGTCCTTGTAGAACACCACATTGACCATTTCCTCGAACCCCAGGGCCGCGTTTTCTTCGGCGCCCTGATCGAACGCCAGCAGCACGCAACCACAGGCCATGGCTTCGAAATTCTTGATCATGTACTCGCCCATGCCTACATCGGCACTGACGAAAAAGCGGATCCGGTTGAGCGTGGCACAATATTCTTCACCGGATTTGGTGCGCGTGACCACCAACGGCTCAACCTGTGCCAGCTCATCGAGCAGTGCCTTGCGTCCACTGTAGGCCACGCTGTTGGTACTGCCGACAAACGCCAGCTCGATATCCCGCTCACGTTCCTGCGGCTGCAACAGCGCCTGATCATAGCCCTTGGGCACGAACACCGCGTCAAAGCCCTCGGCGCGCAGGCGTTGGGTCACCATGTAGCCGGAACTGATCACCCGCGCCCAGGGCAAGCGACGGTAATGGGCGCTGAATTTTCCGGTGTATTTGCAGGAAATATAGTTCTGGTAGGCGTCGTGTTCGAGGATCACCAGGTTCGGGATCGTACGGATAAATCCGACCTGACGGATTTCCTGCTTGAAGCGCAGGAAGAACACGATGCGATCGTAACGGGTCACGTCGACCTCACGCCGGAAGTAACCGCGCAGGTTGCGCTGCTCATCGCTGCTCAACCAACGGATATCACATTCGCAGTGCTCGGCCACGCCTTCGTACAAGCGATCGAGGATGGCGCGCTGCTCTTTCTGCACCAGAAACAAGACTTTCATGACTTATCCTTTCCCAAACGCCAGAACAGCTCATGCCGTCGTACGGCTTTGCGGAAAAATTCATTCTCACCATATGGAGACGGTGCACGGCCCGCCAACACTCGCTGCAGCCAACGCCGGACACGGCGTTTGAAGGGCGGTGACGGCTGCAAGTCATGCATCATGCCCAGCGCCATGGCCTTGTCACGCTGATCCGCCA
Source organism: Pseudomonas sp. IPO3749 (assembly GCF_013386605.1). NCBI lineage: Bacteria > Pseudomonadati > Pseudomonadota > Gammaproteobacteria > Pseudomonadales > Pseudomonadaceae > Pseudomonas > Pseudomonas sp. IPO3749. Next base: position 10,738 of record NZ_JACARN010000014.1, read on the forward strand.
ACGTCAGTGGCAGGCTGCAGGGCAGCAGCTCTTCGGTCGCGTCGAACAGCGGCGGCAACGCAATGCCGGTACCCGCGTCGCCCATGGGCCAGCGGTCGTTGTCGTGCAGGTGGTTGGCGTAGCCCAGTATTGTCGTCGGCTGCCACTCAAGACCTTGCAAGGCTTCCAGAACCGCGTGCTGTGCGCAGACATGGTCTGGATGCGGGTCCAATACCGGATGCGGCAGCACAATCACTTCTGGACGCGCCATCAACAACACTTGGCGCAGGTCGGCCAACAGGTTGTTCCACGTGGGCAAGCCATCGCTGTCCGCTGGCAGTGCAAACGGATTGAATTGGCGGAACGGCCGAACGTCTGTCATCTCGGCTTCACGGGAAGCAAAGGGCAGGTCCGGTGCGGCTTGCATCGCCTGCAATTGGAGGCAGAAGTAACCCAGTTGCACGCAGTGCGCTTGTGGCACACCGGCCCACAGCGGCACCGCGATACTGTCCCAGGCGCGCAGGCGACCCTTGATGCGTGCGGCTTCGACCGCGTCCAGGCCCATCTGCTGGTAATGCTCGGCTTCGATTTCACCTGCGGTCAGGGTGACGATCCAAGGCTTTTCAGCCTGGCTGTACAGACCAAACGCCGCCAATTCTGCATCGTCGGCATGGGGCGCGATCACCATCACGCGCTGCGTGCGGTAATCCGGGTGGGTCCAGGCCCACAGGCGGGGCGTGCCGATCAATCGGCAATGCCGCCCGCGCAACGGCAACTCGTTCAGCGCCAAACCACTGAGGTTCAGGTAACGCACGCCGTTGACGCCGCGCTCAAAGGTTTGCCGGTCGCCCGCCAGTTCAATGCTCGGGTCGAGGAAGCGCCCCAGCCACGTGCTTTTGACCTTGATCGCCAGCACCCGCGTTGCGTCCGTGTCTACCGGCTGATCCAGCAGCAAGCGCCCATTTTCCAGGCGCACGCCCGGCACCTCGGCGTCCGCTGCAAAACGGTATTGGTAATCCTCGTTAGGCGCATAGAACAGATGGTCGGCAAACCACGCTTCATGGGCGATCCAGGCCAGCACGGCCAACAGCAATGGCAACCACCAGGCCACCAGGATGCCGATCACCACCAGCAGCAATACGCCAACCATCAGCGCCGTGCGCTTGTTGCGCCGATGGCGCTTGAGCAATTGCTGCTTACGGGTCATACGCTGAATACCTGCACGGGGTTGCACCAACGGTCCTTGTACTCGCGATCGGCCCGGCCAAAGGAGAAGCGCAATGGCTTGCCGACTTCGCGCGCCTGCTCCCAGGCGCTCTGGGTATTAAGAAAGCTCAAAACGCTACCGGGGCTGAAGGCACGGGTTTCAGGATCGACCCCGCCGTTGACGTACTCCACGCTGATCCATTCCGGCGATTCGACCCGATACACCAACTGAATCGCGATAGGCGCATCATTCAGAAAAATCACCGAACCGATCAACCACTCGCGCATCAGCTCGATCACTTCGGCCAAGCGCTCGGCGCCCGTGGCGGTGAAGCCCCAGCGACGCAGGAACAGGTCACAGTAGATGGCCGCCAACTCTGCGCTGGAAAACTCGCTGACTGGCCGCACCACGCCGCCCGCCTCTTCCAGCAAACGCAGTTCGCGGCGCTGGTTGTAGCGAAACTTCTTCGACAGTTCTTCTGGAGTGCGCGCCATGGCCAACTGCTCGGCCTGGGGCTTGAGGCCGCTGAAGCGGCCTTCGTTCAGCGTCGACAGGTAGCGTGCACGCTGGCGCAAAGGCGCCTGCGCATCGGCGGCGGCCGGCAGGATCACCTCGGCATTGCCCAGGTCGAACAGGCCTTTCTTGCCACTGCGCTTGAGCACGTCCTTGGACAGCGCCAAGTCGCGACCCCAAGTGGCAATGCACGCCTTGAGTTCACCCGCCTGCTCCCAGGCCAGGTATCGCACTGGAATCTGCGCCAGCCCAGCCAGGCGCTCGATCACTTGCGGATGGGTGGCGACGCTACCGCCAAAACGCTGCCAGGCCTCGTTGTAGGTCGGTGCATCGACGACGGACCAGCCGCGCTCGCGCCAGCCTTGGAATCGATTGAGCATCAAGCCCTCGCGGTCAGTTCAATGACATGGGGCAATTGCCAGAAAGTGTCGCGCACCGCCTGATCCGAGAATCGTGCGTGCAGGCGCTCCAGCATCAGTTCTGCGCACTGGTGTTGCTGGCGTGGGTCCATCGCGGCCAGATGGCCCAGCCCTTGGGCCAGGTGCTCAGCGTCACCGAACGGAAACAGGATGCCAACACCTTCGACCACTTCCCGTGCACCACCACACGCGGTAGCCAACAGTGGAACGCCAGCGGCCATGGCTTCCAGCAGCACCATGCCGAAGGGTTCGTGATCGGAACTCAGCGCAAACACATCAAACGCGCGGAAATAGCGGCGCGCCTCCGGCACCTGGCCGAGGAACAGCACCTTGTCGGCAATCCCCAACTCGCGGGCCAGCTCCTTCAAGTCCTGTTCCAAGCGCCCGGTGCCGAGGATCGCCAGTCGGCTTTCAACCGGCAGCTGAGCCAATGCCAAGGCAAAGCCCTTGAGCAGGGTGGCCTGGTCCTTGTCCGGGTGCAGGCGGCCGACATTGCCGACCACCCATTCATCCGGCGACAACCCCAGGGCATCCCGCGCGTCATCCCTGGAAACCTGCTGGGCTTGCAGGGCTTGCACATCGATGCGGTTGTACAAGGTCTGGATACGCGCCGCCGGCCAATTCGGCAGGCAGCGGCGGATGTCATCGCGCACGGCGTCGGAAACCCCCAGCAGGCTCAGGCGCTTGCGCAAGATCGACGCGAACAGGCGGCGGCCACGGCGCTGATAATCACCGAAGGCATGGTGCACACCGATCACCTGCAACCGCGTGGCGAGCAACGCCACGTAGATCGGCTTGGCGCGGTGTGCGATGCAGAAACTGAAATTGCGCGAGGCGGCAATCTTGCGCATCTCGGCGATGGCGCCCAGCTTGAGGCCACGAATGGCCTTCGAGCTGAACTCCATGAACAACACCTCATCACTGGCGCAACCCGCCGCCACTTCAGGGTCGGCAACCCCGGTGAGAAACACCGTGGTCACCTTGTAGCCGGAGCCTGCGAACAGGCTGGCGTACTGCCGCGCGCAGTCCAGGAACGGCCCGTCATAGCCGTGGCAGAACTGCAGGACGTGGCGTTCAGCCGACCGTGTCATAAGGGTCCACGCCGTCTTTGACGACCAGGATGTCTTCCATGATCAGGTATTGCAGGTCAGAGCCGAAGAACATGTCCAGCGCGTCTTTCGGCGAGCAGATCATCGCTTCGCCACGACGGTTGAGCGAAGTGTTCAGCGACACACCGTTACCGGTGAGCACTTCCAGCTCTTTCATCATGTCGTAGTAACGCGGGTTGTACTCACGCTTGAGTACCTGGGCGCGGGACGTGCCATCTTCATGGACCACTTCCGGCACGCGGGTCTTCCACTCTTCAGCCACTTCAAAGGTGAAGGTCATGAACGGCGCCGGGTGGTCGACCTTGATCATCTGCGGGGCGACGGTGTCGAGCATCGACGGGCAGAAAGGCCTCCAGCGCTCGCGGAACTTGATCTGGTGGTTGATACGGTCAGCCACGCCGGTAGCACTTGGGCAACCGATGATCGAACGACCGCCGAGGGCACGCGGGCCAAACTCCATGCGACCCTGGAACCAGGCCACCGGGTTGCCGTCGACCATGATCTTGGCGATGCGCTGGGGCATGTTGTCGATCTTGCGCCATACGGGCTTGCTCTCGTGCTTGGCGCACGCCGCAATCACCTCTTCGTTGCTATAGGACGGGCCGAGGTAGACGTGTTCCATCTTCTCCACCGGCACACCACGGGCGTGGGACACATAAGCTGCCGCACCGACCGCCGTACCGGCATCGCCGGACGCCGGCTGAACAAACAGCTCCTTGACGTCGTCACGGGCGATGATCTTCTGGTTCAGCTTGACGTTCAGCGCGCAGCCGCCAGCGAAGGCCAGCTTGCCGGTGTCTTTCAGGATGTCGCCCAGGTAGTGGTCGATCATCTGCAGGGCCAGTTTCTCGAACAACGCCTGCATGCTGGCGGCGTAGTGGATGTACGGCTCGTCGGCGATATCGCCTTCGCGCTTCGGACCCAGCCACTCGATCAGTTTTGGCGAGAAGTAGAACCCCTTGCCTTTCTCTTTATAGCGGCGCAGGCCGATGACGTTGGCGTAGTCGGTGTTGATCACCAGCTCGCCGTTTTCAAAGGAGGCCAGGCGCGAGAAATCGTATTTGCTGGCGTCGCCGTACGGCGCCATGCCCATGACCTTGAACTCGCCGTCGAGCATCTCGAAACCGAGGAACTCGGTGATTGCACCGTACAGGCCGCCGAGGGAGTCCGGATCGTAGAATTCCTTGATCTTATGGATCTTGCCGTTTTCGCCGTAGCCGAAGAACGTGGTGGCGTACTCACCTTTACCATCGATGCCAAGGATCGCGGTTTTCTCCTGGAAGCCGGAGCAGTGGTAGGCGCTGGATGCGTGGGCCAGGTGGTGTTCAACCGGTTCGATCTTGATTTTCTTCGGATCGAAGCCCAGTTGCTCCAGGCACCAGACGATCTTGTTGCGATAGCGTTTGTAGCGACGGTTGCCCATCAGGATTGCGTCGAGCGCGCGGTCCGGGGCGTACCAGTAACGCTTGGCGTAGTGCCAGCGCGCCTCACCGAACAGGCTGATCGGGGCGAACGGGATCGCCACCACGTCAACGTCGGAAGGCTTGATGCCAGCCTGTTCCAGGCAGAACTTCGCCGATTCGTAGGGCATGCGGTTCTTTGCATGTTTGTCGCGTACGAAGCGCTCTTCTTCGGCGGCCGCGATCAGCTTGCCGTCGATATACAAGGCTGCGGAAGGATCATGGCTAAGGGCGCCGGACAGGCCAAGAATCGTCAATGCCACAGGGGTCTAGCCTCTTTTAGTCTGCATGCAGGCGGGTTACGCCGCGAAAAAGTGTGCTTCCCGCCTGGGCAGGAAACAGCTAAAGGGCGGGATTATAGCTTAAAAGCAGGGGGGAGCTGTTAGCGGCGAGTGGCAAGAAGGATCAGCGGAAGATCTCGATGCTGCCGTCTTTGCTCTGGCGGTAAAGGGTGTAGGGCAACACCAGCGTATCGACCACGCCGGAAGCAATGAAATCCACGGCAACGAAGGGCAGCGTGGCACCGCCATGGTCAATCAGGCTGTTGCTTGTCAGGCTTTTGTCGGGGGCCGGCTCGCCGTTGAGCGTGCAGAAGTTGTAGATCACCCCGCTGTAGATACGTGGCACGTTCTCACAGTGGCTGCGCGAATCCTTGAGGTTCTGGCTGGCAACCGCGTCGGGACGCATGACCGTGGTGACGGTTCCGCAACCGGCAAGCAGACAGCACAGCACAAGCCACACGACTTTCGACCCAATCCTCATGACCCCTTCCTTTTGACCCATCGGCCATTGTCGTTACCAAGGCCTGCCACGCTAACATCGCAAAGGCTGATGTCCCAGGGTGGCACCTCCGATGTGCAGCGTAAGACGATTCCTAAATGATAAATCTCGCCCAAGTCACTAAACTCGCGCCCCTTTGCGCGTTTACCTCCTATACAACGCGCCACGGATTCTGGCTGACCCATGAAAACCCTCGCCCGCTTCACCTTGTTGCTGCCCGGTTTGCTCGCCTTGAGTGATGCCGCGCGGGCTGACGACGTACCGCTGATCCTGGACCCCAGCGTGGTCACCGGCTCCCGCAGCGCCAGCCCTACCTTCGACCTGCCCTACTCGGTCGACGGCATCAGCCGTGAGCAGATCAGCGACGGCCAACTGGGCATCAATGCCTCCGAGGTCCTGTCCCGCGTGCCCGGCCTGGTGGTGCAGAACCGCCAGAACTACGCCCAGGACCTGCAGATTTCTTCCCGCGGCTTCGGCGCCCGCTCGGCCTTCGGTGTGCGCGGCATCAAACTGGTTGCCGATGGCATTCCCGCCAGCACCCCGGACGGCCAAGGCCAGGCGGCCACCTTCAACCTCGACACCGCCGAGCGCATCGAAGTGCTACGCGGCCCGGCGGCCACCCTGTATGGCAGCAACGCCGGCGGCGTGATCCAGATGTTCTCCCGCGACGGCGAAGGCCCGCCACGCATCGGCGCCGAGACCCTGGTGGGCAGCGACGGTTTGAACAAGAACCACCTGACCGCCGAGGGCGCAGCGAATGGCGCAGGCTTTGTGCTCGACGCCTCACGCATGGACACCAACGGCTACCGCGACCACAGCAGCGCGCGCCGCGACCAGACCTTCGCCAAGCTTAACTTCCAGCCAGATGACGACAGCAAACTCGCGCTGATCTACAGCACCCTTGAACAGGACGGCACGCAGGATCCGCTGGGGCAGACCTGGGCGGCGTACAAGGCCGATCCGCGCTCGGTGAGTGCCAATGCGCTGACCTACAACACGCGCAAAAGCATCGATCATCAGCAATTGGGCCTGAATTACGAGCGCTACTTCGGCGATGCGACGTTGCAGGTGAATGCGTATACGGGGCGGCGGAGTGTGATTCAGTACCTGTCGATTCCTGACAAGTTTGCCAGTGGCGTGAATAACCCCGCCAATGCACGCGGCGGCGTGGTGGCGTTTGATCGCAAGTTCTACGGTGGTTCCGTCCATTGGTTGCAACCTATCACCAGCGCCCCGGGCGACCTGACCCTGATCGCCGGGCTCGACTACGACCGCAGCCAGGATGATCGTCAAGGCTATTCCAACACCGTCACTGGCGTTCACGGCGTGAAAGGCGCCCTTGGCCGCGACGAAATCGACACCGCCACCAGCCTTGACCCATTCGTGCAAGCCAACTGGTTACTGGGTGACTGGACGCTGCAAGCAGGGCTACGCCACAGCACCATGGAAATGAAGGTCGACGACCACTTCCTCAGCGACGGCAACGACAGCGGCAGCAAGACTTACCAGAAGAACACACCGTCAGTCAGCGTCATGTACGCGTTCACGCCTGACTTGCATGGCTACGTCAGCGCAGGCAAAGGCTTTGAAACCCCGACGCAAGCTGAATCGGCTTATTCCAGCAGCTCAAACGGTTTCAATTTCGCGCTCAAGCCTTCGGTCAGTACGCAATATGAGGTCGGCCTGAAAGCACGCGTCGGCCAGGACACGCGCATTAACGCCGCCGTCTTCCAGATCACCACCGAAGACGAGTTGGTGGTGCAGCAATCCAGCGGCGGCCGTACGACTTACCAGAACGCCGGCCGCACCCTGCGCCGCGGCTTCGAACTGGGCATCGAAAGCCAGCTCAGCGAACACTGGAGCACCAACCTGGCCTACACCCGCCTGCAAGCCACCTACGACAGTGACTTTGTCAGCGGCGGCAACACTGCCGTCGACAAAGGCAATTACCTGCCCGGCGTGCCGCAAACCACGCTGTTCGCCGAGCTGAACTGGAAACCGCGGGACTGGGTCAGCACCGCCATCGAAGGCCTGTACCGCAGCAAGGTCTATGTCGAGGACACCAACAGCCAACACGCCGCACCGGCCTACAGCGTGTTCAACTGGCGCGCGCGCTTCGAGCAGAAAGTCGAGCACTGGACCTTCCACCAGACCCTGCGCCTGGACAACCTGCTTGACCGCCAGTACGTCGGCTCGGTGATCGTCGGCGATGGTAACTTCCGCTACTACGAAGCCGCGCCGGGGCGCTCCTGGTATGCGGGTGCTGGTGCCGAGTACCAATTCTAAAACCACCGCGAAGCTCATGTGGGAGTTGGCTTGCCTGCGAATGCGGTAGGTCAGCAACAAATGTATTCACTGACACTGCGAATTCGCGAGCAAGCCCGCTCCCACCGTTTGAGGCCAATCAGGCGTGAGTGGGCAAGCGCTGATCGATGAGCTTGTACAGCGCGCTCTCCTGCGGCCAGTTGCGCATAAACCGCGCGCGGTCCTTGGCAAACGCCGGGGCGAAGCTCGCGGCGGAGCTGTGTTGGCGCATGGCGTCCAGGTCGATCAACGACCAGCGGTCCCTGTCCCAGAACAGGTTGTGCCCTTTGAAATCACCATGGCTGATGCGCTCGCGGATCAGTTCGGCAAACAGGTGATCCAGGGCCAGCAGTTCATCTTCCGGCGCATCGCCTTGTTCAACGTAGGGCGCAAAGCGCTCGATAATGTCCGGCCCCGTGATGAGTTCGGTCACCAGGTACGCACGGCTGCGCAGCCAGAAAAAACGCTTTTCCAGCACGGCCAGCGGCTTGGGCGTGGCGATGCCAAGAAAGGCCAGGCGATTGCCTTCGCGCCAGGAATGCCAGGCGCGGCTCGGGCGCCAGAAGCGCTTGAGCCAATGGGCGAAACCCTTGATGTTGTAGCGCTTGATCACCAACGCACGACCGGCCACTTCAGCCTTGGCCACCGTCGCGGCACCACCGGTCTTGAACAGATGGCCCTGGTCGAGCAAGGCATCGGCCTGCTCCAGCACCGGCAGCAACGCGGCTTCTTCTTCGCGGCGGATGGCACGCAAGGCAAACGGCCCGCGCAGCACGCTGAACAGCGTGCATTCACGGCCGACCTTGTTGAGAAAGTCCTTCAGGCGCCAGGCGCTGACTTTGCGCACCTGTTTTTCCAGGGCTTCCAGCGGCAAGGCATGTTCCCCGTTGCCCAGCAGGTAATACACCAACAGCTCTTCGGTAAACGGCTCAAGGTTCTTCGGCAACTGGGCGAAAAACACGCCGAGGTTTTCCAGTACGCGGTTGCGCGACAGCGGCTTGCCCGCCTCTTCCACGCGAATCCCGGCACCATCGATCAGGTACAGTTTGCCGTCCTGGCGCAGCAGGTTGTCCAGGTGCAGGTCTTCCTGCCACAGGCCCTGGGTGTGCATCTGCGCAATCGCGCCCAGCGCTTCGGCCAACACCGCAGTTTGCTCGTCGGCCAAAGGCGGCAGGTTTTCGACGGCGTGCCAGGCATCGGCCAGGCTTTCGGCGCCTTCGATAAATTCAAACAGCAACCAGCCACCCTCGCCTTCCTGCAGGCCATCGGCCAACAACAATGGCGTGGTCAGCCCCTGATCGGCGAGCAGGCGCACACCCGTGAGCTCGCGCTGAAAATGCCGCGCCGCCTTGCTGCCCACCAACAACTTGGCCAGCACCGGACGTCCGCGCCATACGCCAGCACCTACGTAGCGCTCGCCCGGCAGCACGCGCAACAGGCTCAGCAATTGCAACTGGCCGGGGCCCGCCGCATCGGCCAGTTCAAGACTCAGGGGCAAGTCGGGGGAACGGCCGGCGGTTTTCAGCTCGGACAAACGCATCAACGGTTTTCCTTGTGGCTACGGCGGGCGCTCAGGCGCTGGAACCAGGTGTCGACCAACGAACTGTCCGCAGGCAGTTCCAGATACGCCGCCAACAACTGGCGCACCTGCGCATCAGACCATTGGGGTGCGCGACGCAACAACGGCTCCAGATCCTTGACCCGATCGCGCCAGCCAAACAGCAGCGGGCGGGTTTTTTCCAGGTCGATCAACTGCGCGGCGTAACCGTCGCCGGTAGCCTGCAGGAAAATATGCTTGGGGTAAAAACAGCCATGCACCTGGCCGACGCTGTGCAGCCGACGCGCCAGTTGACCGCAGGCCAGCAAGATCTCGCGGTGCTGGAGATCGCCCAATGAAGGCCACTGCTCCAGCAGCGAATCCAGGTCATTCCAGCCGTCCAAGGCACGGGTCAGCAACATGGCGCGGTGTTCGCCGTTAACTTTACGCTCGCCGTAGAACGCCGCTTGCAAGGCCGGAATGCCAAGCTTGCGGTAACGGCTGATATTGCGGAATTCACGGGAAAAACTCGGCTCGCCAAAGGGGCGGTGCAAGCTGCGCGTCAAGTAATTGCTCTGGCGCTTGAGGTAATAACCCTGGCCGTCGAGTTCGAGGCGGAACACGCTGCTCCAGCCACCCCGGCTGGTATTGGGTTCATCCACTGCGTCCAGTTGCTTGGCCCACAAGGCGTCGAACGTCGCCAGGCCGTGGCGCTCCAGCAGCGCACGGTCTTCAACCGCCAGGAAATCACTCATTCGCGTCCCTCGAAAAACTTCACCACGTGGCGAATCCGCTCTTTGTCCGATGCACTCAGGTGCCGGTGCTGGCGGTACTGCATGTAGAAACGCAGGCGCTGGGTGGCGGACAGGTGATATTTGGCCACCTTGTCCAGGCAGGCCAGGTCTTTGGTGATGCGGTACTTGAGCCAGAACCCGCGCCAGAAGTCGCCATTGGGGCAATCGATCAGGTACAGGGTGGCCTGATCATCGATCAGCAGGTTGCGCCACTTCAAATCATTATGGGTAAAGCGATGATCGTGCATCGTGCGCGTGTACTCGGCGAGCTGGCGGCTCACCGCGTTGACCCACTTGGGGTCGCGCAGGCGCGCATCGTGGCGCTCGGCGAGCACCGAAAGATCTTCGGTCCTCGGCAGCTCGCGGGTGATCATCGCGCCACGGTCGTAGGCCAGGCCTTTGCGCTCCAGGCCCCAGGCAACCACGTCGGCGGTGGGAATGCCCCACTTGGCGAAGCGCTTGAGGTTCTGCCACTCGGACTTGACCCGAGGCTTGCCCAGGTAACGCCGCAGGCCCTTGCCGGCGCCGGTATAGCGCTTGACGTAGTAATTGACCCCGCCGCGCTCCACGCGGATCACTTCCGACAGCGGGTCGCGGGTCAGTTGCTCGCCCTGCAGGGCGAACACCGCTTCGAGGCTTCCAAAATCATCCGCCAGGTTGGCGTAGGCAGGTTCCAGGTTCCAGCCCGCCATCAGATTGCATCCCCGAGGCGCTGCTTGCGTGCGTAAAGCTTGTCGGCCTTGCGCTGCAACAGGTTCAACGACGCCGATTGCTCGGCCAGGATCTGGCGCAGCGGCTGGCGGAAGTAGCCCTTGAGGAAGCGCAGCTTGTCGCGGCGGGTCAGGCCGATGTCCAGCGCCGAGTAGTACAGCGCGGAGAGGTCCTTGTCGCGCCAGCGCAACGGCAAGTGCGCACGCAGTTGGGCGCGGTGCAGGTCGATCACCGACAGCTTGATGTTCTTTGCATCGATAGGCTTGGCCGTGTCCAGCAGGAAATGGCACAGGTAGCAGTCGCGATGGTTCACACCGCCACGGTGCATGTCGCCGACCATGCGCGCCAGTTCATGGGTGAGCGCATGACGCAACGCGGGCGCCGGAGGCTCCGCCACCCAGTTGATGGTCACATCTTCCAGGCTGAGGGTTGGCGCCAGCTCTTCAGTGATGATGAACGAGTGCTGGTCCGCCGGGTTGCTGCCTTTTTCGCCGAAGGCCACGCCGGTCATGGTCGGAACGCCCAGGACCTGCAAGCGGTGGATCGCATCCCACTCCAAGCCAGCGCCTAGCACCGGCAACTTGGCAGTGATCAGGTTCTTGAAGATTTCCGCCCAGCCAATGCCACGGTGGATTTTCACAAAATACGGACGGCCATCCACCACGGTACGCAGGGTGCGACGCGCCGCCAGCTCGCGGAATACTTCGCCTTGCAGCTTCTCGACTTCGGCAAAGGCATCAAGCCCGGCCCATAACGTCTTGAACGGTTCGGCAAGAATCAACTTCATCGTTTTGGCTCCGCCAGGATCACATCCGCAGCGTGCTGCGGCATGCTGTAAAGGTCGGCCGTCTCAGCGAAGGCCAAACCATTGCGGCTCCAGGCCGCGCGCTGTGCAGTGTCAGTGAGCATATTCGCCAGGTAACTGTTGAGCTGCGCTTGTTCAAACGGCTCATCCAGCACCAGGCCGCTGTCGGCTTCAGCGATGTAGTGGGCATAACCACATACGGCCGAGACCAGCACCGGCAGCCCGGCCACCAGGGCTTCAAGCAATACGGTGCCGGTGTTTTCGTTGTATGCCGGGTGGATCAACAGGTCAGCACCCAGCAGGAAACGCGGGATATCGCTGCGGCCCTTGAGGAACTGCACATTGTCCCCCAGCCCCAGCGTGGCGCTTTGCAGTTGGAATACCTTGGGGTCGTCCTGGCCGATTACAAACAGGCGCGTACGTTTTTTCAGCTCAGACGGCAACGCAGCCACGGCCTTGAGGCTGCGGTCGACGCCCTTGGTCTTGAAGCCCGAGCCGATCTGCACCAGCAGCAAATCGTCGTCGCCCAGGTTGAACTCCTTACGGAACCCTTCACGGATTTCGGCGGCGTTCGGCGGCGCGCGGCGGTCCTGGGCAATGCCCGGCGGCAGCAGGTGGAAGCGCTGCAGCGGGGTGTCGTAATGCTTGATGAACAGCGGCTGCTGCACTTCGGAAATCATCAGGACTTCGGTCTTGGCGTCCTTGGCGAACACGGCGCGCTCGTAGTCGGCGAAATGCTTGTAGCGGCCAAAATAGCGGTACAGCGAATGACGCAGGTTCTGCGCCTTGTCTTCAAAGCAGCCGTCGGCGGCGTAATACACATCCAGGCCAGGCATTTTGTTGAAGCCGATCAGACGGTCCACCGGGCGTTTGGCCAGGTCGGCGGCCATCCAGGCGCTGAGTTTCTCATTGCGCCGATGGTTGAAGAACGCCTTGACCGGCGCCACCAGCACTTCAAAGCCGGGCGGGATGTCGCCTTCCCAGATCAGCGTGTAGACACGAATCTGATGGCCGCGCTGCTGGCACTCCAGGGCGATGCGCATGAAGTCGCGCTGCAGGCCACCGAAGGGGAAATATTTGTACAGCACAAAAGCCAGTTGCATCAGTGCAGCTCCTCAGCCAATAACAACGTGCTCAGTCGGCTTGCCACACGCTCAGGGTTCAGGCGCGTGAAGCACAGCGGCGACTCGCGCTTGATGTCGAACCGACGCAGGTCGTCGGCCGTCGGTTGATAGGTACATTGCTTTTGCAGGCACGGCGCGCAAGGGAAGTCGCTGGCCAGGTGAATCTGGCCCTTGCCATAGGCGCCGGTGAGGCCGGGGTTGGTCGGGCCGAACAGGGAAATGGTCGGCACATCCAGCGCGGCGGCCAAGTGACCGAGACCGGTGTCCACCGCTACGCAGGCGCGGGCGCCGGCCAGTACTCGGGCGACGCCGGCCAGGTTCAATTTGGGCAGCACCTCGGCGTTTTGCAGGCCTTGGGCCAAGCGTTCGGCGCGGGCTTTTTCGGCAGCGTTGCCCCAGGGCAACTTCACATCCACACCCAGGCGCCCCATGCGCTCGGCCAGCTCGCGCCAGTAGGCTTCGGGCCAGTGCTTGGTGTCCCAGGTGGTGCCGTGCAGCAGCAGTACAAACGGCTTTTTCGGTGGCAGGCCCAGGAGTTTTTCAGTGCTCAGGCCGTAGTCGCCCAAGCCTTTGGGCAAGTCATAACCGAGGGCCACGGCGAACAGCTGACGCAGCCGCTCCACCGCGTGCTGCCCGCGCGCCACGGCGAGGCGACGAGAATAGAAACGTGCAGCCATCGGCTCGCGCGCGGAATGCTTGTCGAAACCCGCGATGGGCGCACGCACGTAGCGGGTCAGCCAGGCGCTTTTCAGCAGTCCCTGGGCGTCGATCACCAGGTCATATTTGGTCGACTGGACTTGCTGCTTGAAGCGCCGCCATTCGCCACTCTTGAGGGTCTGCCAGATATTTTTGCGCCAGCGGCGGATCGCCACCGGGATCACCTTATCGACCGCCGGGTGCCAGGTGGGAATCTCGGCGAAGCCTTCTTCCACCACCCAGTCGAATCGGATGCCGGGAATCGCCCGCGCCGCGTCGGTCAGGGCCGGCAAGGCATGAATCACGTCGCCCAGGGATGAGGTCTTGATTACCAGTACGCGCAAACTATCGGACCTCGACCGCAGAGCCCTGCAATCGCTGCAAGGCTTCGTTCACCGGCTGCGGCAGCAACTGGCGCATGCAGTTGTAGTGACCGAAACGGCAGGTGCGATCAAAACACGGGCTGCACTCCAGGCCCAGGCGCACCACTTCGACCTTGTCGGCCAACGGCGGCGTGAAGCCCGGCGATGTGGAGCCGTATACCGCCACCAGTGGGCGGTTCAGCGCGGCAGCGACGTGCATCAGGCCAGAGTCGTTGGACACTACCGAGTCGGCGCAGGACAGCAGGTCGATGGCTTCGGCCAAGGACGTGTCACCACTGAGGTTGACCGCCTCTTCACGCAGGCCAGGAATCAGACGCTGGCGAATGTCTTCGCCCACCGGATGGTCTTTCTTCGAACCGAACAACCAGACCTGCCAGCCTTCGCGGATCTTCGCCTCGGCAACCTTGGCGTAGTGCTCCGACGGCCAGCGCTTGGACTCGCCAAACTCGGCGCCGGGGCACAGCGCCAAGACTGGACGGTCGAGTTCCAGGCCGAACTTGGCCAGGGCGGCCTCACGGCTCACTGGATCGATCTGCAAGCTCGGACGCGGATACGGCGTGGGCAACTCGGCCCCCGGCTCGTAGGCCAGGGCCATGAAACGCTCGATCATCAGCGGATAGCGGGCTTTGTCCAGGGTGCGCACGTCATTGAGCAGCACGTAGCGGAATTCGCCACGCCAACCGGTGCGCTTGGGGATACCGGCGAAATACGGCACCAACGCCGACTTGAGCGAATTGGGCAGCAGGATCGCCTGGTCGTATTCGCCCGCCAGGGATTTACCGATACGACGGCGCGTCGCCAGCTCCAGCGCGCCATGGCCGAGCGGAAAGCTCAAGGCCTTGCGCACTTGCGGCATGCGTTCGAGGATCGGCCGGCTCCACTCAGGGGCAAGTACGTCGATCTGGCAGTCCGGGTAGCGCATACGCAGGCACTGGAACAGTGTCTGCGCCATCACCATGTCACCGACCCAACTGGGCCCAACGATCAGAATATTCATGTAGTTTCCACAAACGATGCGGGGAGGCTTATGCCTCCCCGCCCTAATAGTGTTTCAGCTCAACCCCAGCGCCTGCCAGATGCGCATTACCTGGCGCCGTTCGTCGGCGAACTGATCCCCGGCCACCGTACCGGCCTCGTTTTGCAAGGCCTGGCGGTGCGCGGCGGAACGGTAGGCCTTATACACCTCGCGCAGCAGATGGGCATCGGCGGCGGGCATCAAGCCCACCTGCTCCAGGCCTTCCAGAATGCGGATATTGTCGGTGTAGCGCAGCAACGATGGATGTTGCGCAGACCACGCCAAAGCCGCGTATTGCACCATAAATTCAATATCGACGATACCTCCGGCGTCCTGCTTGAGGTCGAACACTGCCGTGGCCTCGAAGGCATTGGCGCCGGTGCCGGCCGCCGTGGTCTTGGTCCCCAGATTGTCACGCATCTTGGCGCGCATCTCGCTGACCTCCTGGCGCAGCTTCGCCAGGTCGCGTTGCTGCCCCAGCACTTTGGCCCGCACCTGCTCGAATGCCTGGCCCACATCCTGGCTGCCCACCAGTACCCGCGCGCGAATCAAGGCCTGATGTTCCCAGGTCCAGGCTTCATTTTGTTGATAGCGGTCAAACGCCCCCAGCGAGCTCACCAGCAAACCGGACGCGCCGGAAGGCCGCAAGCGCATGTCCACTTCATACAGCTGGCCGGAGTTGGTCTGGGTGGTCAGCAGGTGAATGATCCTTTGGCCCAAACGCGTGAAAAACTGCGCGCCGTCAATCGGCTTGGCGCCATCGGTTTCCGCCTGCGGATCGCCATCGTGGATAAACACCAGGTCAAGGTCCGAACCATGCCCCAGTTCGATCCCGCCGACTTTCCCATAACCGACAATGATAAACCCAGGATCGCACAGGGTGCCGTCCAGCCGTTGCGGCGAGCCATGGCGCGCGACGGTCTGGCGCCAGGCCAGGGCCAGCACTTGTTCGAGAATCGCCTCGGCGAGCCAGGTGAGGTAGTCACTGACTTTCATCAGCGGCAGGCTGCCGGCGATTTCCGAAGCGGCCACACGCAGGCGGTGGGCCAGCTTGAAGTGACGCAAGGCTTCCATCTGTTGCTCAAGATCGTCTTCCGGGATGCGCGTCAGACGCTCGCGCAACTCGGCGGCCAACTCAGGCGCCAATGGCGGTTTGAACAGGCGGCCTTCGTTGAGCAATTCGTCGAGCAACAGCGGGAAGCGAGTGATCTGCTCAGCGATCCACGGGCTGGCGGCGCACAGGGTCAACAGGCGACGCAGGGCGTCGGGGTTTTCCGTGAGCAGCACCAGATAAGCGGAACGCCGCGCGACAGCTTCGACCAATGGCAGCACGCGCTCCAACACCAGGTCCGGGTTGGCGTGTTCCACCGCTTGGGCAAGCAGGCGCGGAATAAATGCATCCAGCCGCTCACGCCCCAAACGCTGCATGGCACGCAATTGCGGGCTGTTGCGCAGACCGGCCAACGCCTTGAGCGCCTTGGTCGCGTCGGTGAAGCCGCCTTCGGCCAATTGCCGGCAGGCGGCTTCTTCATCTTGGGATTCTTCCCACAGCGGCAACCACTCACCGCCCACCACCAACTCGCTTTCTTCGCCCTCTTCTTCGTCAGGATCGGCGATCACCTGGCGGAAATGCCAGTCCACCCGACCGCGCCAGTACATCAGGCGTTCGTGGAAGGCGGCCCAGTCGGCAAAGCCCAACATAAAGGCTATGCGCGCCTGGTCTTCCGGGCTGTCTGGAAGCATTTGCGTCTGCCGGTCGGCAATCGCCTGGATCGCGTGTTCGGTGTAGCGCAGGAATTCGTAGCCATTGCGCAATTCGGCGATCACCGCCGGCGGCAGGTAGCCCTGGCCTTCCAGCGTACCGAGTACCTTGAGCAACGGGCGCTGTTGCAGGCTCAGGTCACGACCGCCGTGGATCAGTTGGAAGGCCTGGGCGATGAATTCCACTTCGCGGATCCCGCCCGAGCCCAGCTTGATATTGTCGGCCATGCCCTTGCGCCGCACTTCCTGCTGGATCAGCTGCTTCATGGTGCGCAGCGCCTCGATGGCGGAAAAATCCAGGTAGCGGCGGTAGACGAACGGTCGGAGCATGTCGAGCAGTTGCGCACCGGCCACTTGGTCGCCGGCAACAACCCGCGCCTTGATCATGGCGTAGCGTTCCCAGTCGCGGCCCTGGTCCTGATAGTACTGCTCCAGCGCATTGAAGCTGAGCACCAGCGCGCCGGCCGAACCGTAGGGGCGCAGGCGCATGTCGACACGGAACACAAAGCCGTCGACGGTCATCGGGTCGAGGGCCTTGATCAGTTTTTGACCCAGGCGGATGAAAAACTCCTGGTTGTCCAGGGAGCGTTTGACACCCACCGTTTCGCCGCCCTCGGGGTAGGCGAAGATCAGGTCGATATCCGACGACAGGTTCAGCTCCACCGCGCCGAGCTTGCCCATGCCGAGGATCACCATGTGCTGCGGCTCGCCGCTGCGCCGGCCGGTGGGCGTGCCGAACTGCACGCAGTGGCGTTGGTACAGCCATTGGTAGGCCTGGTCGATGCTGGCGTCGGCCATGTCGGAGAGGTCGCGGCAGGTTTGCACCAGGTCCGCCTGACGGGTCAGGTCGCGCCAGATGATGCGCACCTGCTGGCGCGTACGTTGGCGACGCAGCACACGGCCCAGCTCATCTTCTGTTTCGGCTTGTTGCACGGCGCCAGCAATCTGCCCGCACAGCTCACCAGGGGCAAAACCACGGTCCAGCTCGCCCCACGCCACCAGTTCGAGCAACATCAAAGGGTCACGAACACTCTGTTCAATGACGAAATCACTGGCCGCGCAGACGCGGGCGAAGTCGGCCCACCGTTGCGGCGTCCACGCAGAAAGTCCATGATCGTCGTCCAGCGCGGCCACTGCGTCACGAAATGACTGCTCGGCCCGCTGGGCTTTTGGCAAGAGAATCGCCGGTAGTTCGGCGAGTGTTGGAAGGCTCATGGTCTATCCTTGTTCGGCGCGTAAATGGCGTGTGGCTGTGAACGCAAGAACCACGCTCTATGAAGGACTGTCGAACAAAGGTTAGAAATAGCTGAAATTAACTTCATTTTGGCAGCCAACATCAAACATTCACCTTTTCTTGTTCGCAAAAGATCAACAATAACGATTATGCTCACCAGCCAGACCGAGCCATACGCTCAGTCTTGTGTAGTTTTACTACTCGTATATACATTCGAAAGGCTGAAATGGCCGACGATTTGTAGTAAAACTACAGGACGCCGAAGCAACCTTCGGCCATCCAAGAATTTATGTCGTCTGCCCACAAGGCCAGTCGCAAACTTCAGGCAACCGATTCTGGTAGCCTTTCCGCCCTGGAGCAAGCCATGCAAGACCTCGATCCCGTCGAAACCCAGGAATGGCTGGACGCCCTGGAATCGGTTCTCGACAAAGAAGGCGAAGACCGTGCTCACTACCTGATGACCCGTATGGGCGAACTCGCGACCCGCAGCGGCTCGCAACTGCCTTACGCCATCACTACGCCATACCGCAACACCATCCCTGTTACCCACGAAGCACGCATGCCTGGCGACCTGTTCATGGAACGCCGCATTCGCTCGCTGGTACGTTGGAACGCCATGGCGATGGTAATGCGCACGAACTTGAAAGATTCGGACCTGGGCGGTCACATCTCCAGCTTCGCTTCCAGCGCAACCCTGTATGACATCGGCTTCAACTACTTCTTCCAGGCCCCGACCGACGAACACGGCGGCGACCTGATCTACTTCCAGGGCCACACTTCTCCAGGCGTTTACGCCCGTGCGTTCATGGAAGGCCGCATCACCGAAGAACACATGAACAACTTCCGCCAGGAAGTGGACGGTAACGGCCTGTCGTCGTACCCGCACCCTTGGCTGATGCCTGATTTCTGGCAGTTCCCGACCGTTTCCATGGGTCTGGGCCCAATCCAGGCGATCTACCAGGCGCGCTTCATGAAGTACCTGGAAGCCCGTGGCTTCATCCCTGAAGGCAAGCAGAAAGTCTGGTGCTTCCTGGGCGACGGCGAGTGTGACGAGCCGGAATCCCTGGGCGCCATCTCCCTGGCTGGCCGCGAGAAGCTGGACAACCTGATCTTCGTCATCAACTGCAACCTGCAGCGCCTCGACGGCCCGGTTCGCGGCAACGGCAAGATCATCCAGGAACTCGAAGGCGTGTTCCGCGGTGCTCAGTGGAACGTGACCAAAGTCATCTGGGGCCGCTTC
Source organism: Pseudomonas sp. IPO3749 (assembly GCF_013386605.1). Classification (NCBI taxonomy): domain Bacteria; kingdom Pseudomonadati; phylum Pseudomonadota; class Gammaproteobacteria; order Pseudomonadales; family Pseudomonadaceae; genus Pseudomonas; species Pseudomonas sp. IPO3749. Next base: position 29,809 of record NZ_JACARN010000014.1, read on the forward strand.
TGGGACCCACTGCTGGCCAAAGACGTCGACGGCATCCTGCAACGTCGCATGGACGAAGTCATCGACGGCGAGTACCAGAACTACAAAGCCAAAGACGGCGCGTTCGTGCGTGAACACTTCTTCAACACGCCTGAACTCAAGGCAATGGTTGCAGACCTGTCCGACGACGAGATCTGGAAACTCAACCGTGGCGGCCACGACCCGTACAAGGTCTACGCGGCGTACCACGAAGCGGTCAACCACAAAGAACAACCGACCGTCATCCTGGCCAAGACCATCAAGGGTTATGGCACCGGTGCCGGCGAAGCGAAGAACACTGCGCACAACACCAAGAAAGTCGATGTCGACAGCCTGAAGTTGTTCCGCGACCGCTTCGACATCCCGGTCAAGGACGAAGAGCTGGAGAACCTGCCGTTCTTCAAGCCGGAGCCGAACAGCGCCGAAGCCCGCTACCTGGCCGAACGTCGCGCCGCACTGGGTGGTTTCGTGCCTCAGCGTCGCGCCAACAGCTTCAGCGTACCGACGCCAGACCTGAGCACCCTCAAGGCTATCCTCGACGGCTCGGGCGACCGTGAAATCTCCACCACCATGGCTTTCGTGCGCATCCTGGCGCAGCTGGTCAAGGACAAGGAAATCGGCCCGCGCATCGTGCCGATCATCCCGGACGAAGCCCGTACCTTCGGTATGGAAGGCATGTTCCGTCAGTTGGGTATCTACTCCTCCGTCGGCCAGCTCTACGAGCCAGTCGATAAAGACCAGGTGATGTTCTACAAGGAAGACAAGAAGGGCCAGATCCTCGAAGAAGGCATCAACGAAGCGGGCGCCATGAGCTCCTTCATCGCTGCCGGTACTTCGTACTCCAGCCACAACCAGCCGATGCTGCCGTTCTACATCTTCTACTCGATGTTCGGCTTCCAACGTATTGGCGACCTGGCATGGGCAGCAGGCGACAGCCGTACCCGTGGCTTCCTGATCGGCGGCACCGCTGGCCGGACCACGCTGAACGGCGAAGGCCTGCAACACGAAGACGGTCACAGCCACATCCTGGCTGCCACCATCCCGAACTGCCGCACCTTTGATCCAACCTACGGCTATGAGCTGGCGGTGATCATCCAGGACGGCATGAAGAAGATGACCGAAGAGCAGCAGGACGTTTTCTACTACATCACCGTGATGAACGAGTCCTACCAGCAGCCAGCCATGCCGGCTGGCGTGGAAGAAGGCATCATCAAGGGCATGTACCTGCTCGAAGAAGACACCAAGGAAGCAGCGCACCACGTACAGCTGATGGGCTCCGGCACCATCCTGCGCGAAGTGCGCGAAGCGGCGAAGATCCTGCGTGACGAGTTCAACGTCGGCGCCGACGTATGGAGCGTGACCAGCTTCAACGAACTGCGTCGCGACGGCCTGGCCGTAGAGCGTCACAACCGCCTGCACCCTGGCCAGAAGCCACAGCTCACCTTCGTTGAAGAGTGCCTGAACGGCCGTAAAGGTCCGGTGATCGCTTCGACCGACTACATGAAACTGTTTGCTGAACAAATTCGCCAGTGGGTCCCGTCCAAGGAATTCAAAGTCCTGGGCACCGACGGTTTCGGTCGCAGTGACAGCCGCAAGAAGCTGCGTCACTTCTTCGAAGTCGACCGTCACTTCGTGGTGTTGGCAGCCCTGGAAGCCTTGGCTGACCGTGGTGAGATCGAACCCAAGGTGGTGGCAGACGCTATCGTCAAGTTCGGGATCAACCCGGAAAAACGCAACCCACTGGACTGCTGAGGAGACTTTTTGTGAGCGAACTCATTCGCGTACCTGACATCGGCAGCGGTGAAGGTGAAGTAATCGAGCTGTTTGTGAAGGTCGGCGACACCGTCGAAGCCGACCAGAGCATCCTGACCCTGGAATCGGACAAGGCGAGCATGGAAATCCCTGCTCCTAAGGCCGGCGTGGTCAAGAGCCTGAAAGTGAAGCTGGGCGACCGCCTGAAAGAAGGCGACGAGCTGCTGGAACTGGAAATCGAAGGTGCCGCTGATGCGGCCCCTGCGGCGGCGCCTGCTGCCGCTGCTGCACCTGCGCCTGCTGCTGAAAAGCCGGCTGCCGAGGCCGCTCCGGCCCCGGCTGCTGCACCTGCCGCTGCCAGCGTCCAGGACATTCACGTCCCGGACATCGGCTCGTCGGGCAAGGCCAAGATCATTGAGCTGCTGGTCAAGGTCGGCGACACCGTCGAAGCCGACCAGTCGCTGATCACCCTGGAGTCCGACAAGGCCTCCATGGAAATCCCTTCGCCGGCTGCCGGCGTGGTGGAAAGCATCGCGGTCAAGCTGGAAGACGAAGTCGGCACTGGCGACTTCATCCTCAAGCTGAAAGTACAAGGCGCTGCACCTGCTGCCGCGCCCGCTCCGGCCGCCGCTCCCGCCGCCAAGGCTGAAGCTGCACCGGCTGCTGCTACGCCTGCGCCTGCTGCAAAAGCCGAGGCCGCACCGGCCCCTGCTGCTGCCGCGCCTGCGCCAAGCGGTGCCAAGGTTCACGCCGGCCCTGCCGTGCGTCAGCTGGCCCGTGAGTTCGGCGTTGAGCTGAACGCTGTGTCGGCCACCGGCCCTCACGGTCGCGTGCTGAAGGAAGACGTGCAGGTCTACGTCAAGGCCATGATGCACAAAGCCAAGGAAGCTCCGGCTGCCGGCGCTGCTACCGGTGGTTCGGGCATTCCGCCGATCCGTACCGTGGACTTCAGCCGCTTCGGCGAGACCGAAGAAGTGCCGATGACCCGCCTGATGCAAATCGGCGCGGCCGGCCTGCACGCCAGCTACCTGAACATCCCGCACGTGACCCAGTTCGACCAGGCCGACATCACCGACCTGGAAGCTTTCCGCGTTGCGCAGAAAGCCGTGGCCGAAAAAGCCGGCGTGAAACTGACCGTGCTGCCGCTGCTGCTCAAGGCCTGCGCGCACCTGCTCAAGGAACTGCCGGACTTCAACGCTTCGCTGGCGCCAAGCGGCAAGGCGATCATCCGCAAGAAATACGTGCATATCGGCTTTGCCGTCGACACCCCGGATGGCCTGCTGGTACCGGTCATCAAGAACGTCGACCAGAAGAGCCTGCTGCAACTCGCTGCCGAAGCCGCTGCACTGGCTGCCAAGGCCCGCGACAAGAAGCTCACCCCGGACGACATGCAGGGCGCGTGCTTCACCATCTCCAGCCTCGGTCACATTGGCGGCACTGGCTTCACGCCAATCGTCAATGCGCCGGAAGTGGCGATCCTGGGCGTGTCCAAGGCCACCATTCAGCCTGTGTGGGACGGTAAAGCGTTCCAGCCGAAGCTGATGCTGCCCCTGTCGCTGTCCTACGATCACCGTGTGATCAACGGCGCCGCGGCTGCACGCTTCACCCAGCGCCTGAGCCAGTTGCTGAACGACATCCGCACCATCCTGCTGTAAGCACGAACAGGCCTCCCGTTCGCCCGGGAGGCCTGGTTGCACCGATTTTCGAGCGCCACGCTCGTACCTCAACCCCGCCACTTGGCGGGGCTTTTTTTGCCCATTTATTGGACAACAAAAACAGGCTTGTACACCTTCCATCACCCCGACTGTAGAAATCCCTTCCGCGGCCGATAACCCCCTTATAGCACTTAGCCTTCATCCTCTCTTGTCAGCCCGCGCCGCATGATGCAACCTTGCCGCAGGCAACAGAAAAGAGGGCGTGAGCCCGGCGCCGTGCGCGTAATTTCAAGTGAGTTTCCCCCATGAAAAGCCAACCCGATGTCGCCCGTATGGCGGCCGAGGTAGTGACGCAGTTACCGGTGCCTTCGCGCCTCGGTATGCTGCGTTTCGAGCGGCTGAATGAGGCAAGCTGGGCCCTCCTTTATCTCGACCCCAATTGCGAGCGCCAATTCGGCCTGCCGGCGGTCGAGCTGTGTGCCTTGATCGGCACGCCTTACGCCAGCCTGATGGAGCCCCAGGCGCGTTATCAACTGCACGACGCCATCCAGCAACAACTGACCCAGAGCCCGCATTACCTGGTGCGCTACACCCTGCACACCAACGACGGGCCGCTGAGCCTGCTGGAGATGGGCGAATCCTATAAACAACACAATCGTCACCTGCTGCGCGGCTACCTGATGGTGGTCGACGGCTTGTTCAGCGAAGTCCCCGTTGCAGCCCCGACAGCCGACCTGGAGAACCAGAACAGCCGCCTACAGATCGCCCTGGAGCTCAACCAGCGCGCCCAGCAGGAACAATTGCAGCATCTGGAACGGGTGCGCGCCCAGCAGGAGCTGATCCTGCTGCTGGCCCGCCAGCGCTACACGACCAACAACTCGCTGCAAGAAGCCGCCGAGCTGATCACTCGCAGTGCCTGTGATATCTACCAGATCGACTGCGCCAGTATCTGGAACCTTGAGGGTCAGCGCCTGGTGCCGATCTCGGCCTACCACCGCGCCGACGGGCAGCACCACCTGCCTGAGTCCATCGATGCCAGCTGCTTCCCGGACTACCTGGAAGCCTTGCACAGCAGCCGGGCGATCGACGCCACCAACGCGTTGCGCGACCCTCGCACCCGGGAAATGGCCGACAGCCTGCGCGACAAAGACATCCACGCCATGCTCGACGCGAGCATTCGCGTCGACGGCCAAGTGGTGGGTGTGCTGTGCCTGGAACAAAGCGGCAGCAGCCGCGCCTGGCAGGCTGACGAAATCGCCTTTGCCGGCGAGCTGGCCGACCAGTTCGCGCAGGTCATCAACAACCACAACCGCCGTACGGCGACCAGCGCGCTGCACCTGTTCCAGCGCGCCGTGGAACAAAGCGCCAACGCCTTTCTGCTGGTCAATTGCGACGGCGTGGTCGAGTACGTCAACCCAAGCTTTACCGCGATCACCCAGTACAGCGCCGAGGAGGTCCACGGCCATCGCCTGGCCCAGTTACCAGCCCTGGAAAACCTCAGTGAATTGCTGTTCGACGCACCGTCAGCCCTGGCCAAGAGCAACAGCTGGCAGGGTGAATTCAAGAGCCGCCGCAAAAACCTCGAACCCTACTGGGGCCAGCTGTCGATTTCCAAGGTGTACGGCGACAACCGCGAGTTGACCCACTACATCGGCATCTACGAAGACATCACCCAGACCAAGCTGGCCCAACAGCGCATCGAGCGCCTGGCCTACACCGACAACCTGACCAACCTGGGCAACCGCCCGGCGTTCATCCGCAACCTTGATGAGCGCTTTGCCCGCGACAGCGACAGCCCGATCAGCCTGTTGCTGGTGGACATCGACAACTTCAAGCGCATCAACGACAGCCTCGGCCACCAGACCGGCGACAAGCTGCTGATCAGCCTCGCGCGGCGTTTGCGCAACAGCCTGAGTGCCGGTGGCAGCCTGGCGCGGTTTGCCAGTAACGAATTCGCGGTGCTGCTCGATGACACCGACCTGGAGAGCGGCCAGCAGGTTGCCAGCCAGTTGTTGGCGACCCTCGACAAGCCGATGTTCGTCGACAACCAATTGATCAGCGTCACCGGCTCCGTGGGCCTGGCCTGCGCGCCACTGCATGGGCGCGAGCCGCAGACCCTGATGCGCAACGCCGGCCTGGCCTTGCACAAGGCCAAGGCCAACGGCAAGCATCAGGTCCAGGTGTTTACCGAAGCGCTGAACGCCGAGGCCAGCTACAAGCTGTTCGTCGAGAACAACCTGCGCCGCGCCCTCACCCAGAACGAGCTGGACGTGTTCTACCAGCCCAAGCTGTGCCTGCGCAGCGGCCGCCTGCTGGGTATGGAAGCGCTGCTGCGCTGGAACCACCCGGAAAAGGGCATGATCCGCCCCGACCAATTCATCAGCGTGGCGGAAGAGACCGGCCTGATCATCCCGATCGGCAAATGGATCGCCCGCCAGGCCTGCCGCATGAGCAAGCAACTGAGCGCCGGCGGCATGGGCAACTTGCAGGTGGCAATCAACCTGTCGCCCAAGCAGTTTTCCGACCCGGACCTGGTAGCCTCGATTGCCGCGATCCTCAAGGAAGAACAGCTGCCGGCCAACCTGCTGGAGCTGGAGCTGACCGAAGGCTTGCTGCTGGAAGCCACCGAAGACACACGCCTGCAGCTTGATCAACTGAAAAGCTTTGGCCTGACCCTGGCCATGGACGACTTCGGCACCGGCTACTCGTCGCTGAGCTACCTGAAAAAATTCCCCATCGACATCATCAAGATCGATCGCAGCTTCATCCACGAAATCCCGGACAACCAGGACGACATGGAAATCACCTCGGCCGTGATCGCCATGGCCCACAACCTCAAGCTCAAGGTCGTGGCCGAAGGCATCGAGACCGCCGAACAACTGGCGTTCCTGCGCCGGCACCGTTGCGATGTCGGCCAGGGCTACCTGTTTGACCGGCCGATCCCCGGTGCAGAGCTGCTGGCGATGCTCAAACGCTACCCGCGCGGGCCAATCGCCTGACAGCGCCGTAACACTCGGGCACACTGGCTGTCTGAATTCTTACCCAACTCAATCTGACTGAGAGGACTGATCATGGTCTTGCGCTCGGAAATTCTGGTGAACAAAAACGTGCTGCCCACTCAAGAACAAGCTCTGCCTGGCCGTGAAACCCCGATGAACCTGCCGGAAACGCATTTCGTCAACGGCAACCCGTTGCTCGGCCCCTTCCTGGACGACGTCGGCTTTGCGATTTTCGGCCTGGGCTGCTTCTGGGGTGCGGAGCGCAAGTTCTGGCAGCGCGATGGCGTGGTCAGCACCGTGGTCGGTTACGCCGGCGGCTACACGCCGAACCCGACCTACGAAGAAGTCTGCTCAGGCCTGACCGGCCACAGCGAAGTGGTGTTGGTGGTGTATGACCAGGCCAAGGTGAAATACGAAGACCTGCTTAAGATGTTCTGGGAACTGCACAACCCGACCCAGGGCATGCGCCAGGGCAACGACATCGGCAGCCAGTACCGCTCGGTGATCTACGCGACCACGCCGGAGCAATTGGCGGCGGCGCAGGCGAGTGCCGAGGCTTATCAGGGTGAATTGACCAAGGCTGGCCTGGGCACCATCACCACCGAAATTGACCAGGCGCCGACGGTGTACTTCGCCGAAGCGTACCACCAGCAATACCTGGCGAAGAATCCGCAGGGGTACTGCGGCATCGGTGGCACAGGTGTGACCTGCCCGATCTGACCCGATCTGACCCGATCTTGTGCTTACACAAATCCCCTGTGGTGAGCGAGCTTGCTCGCGCTGGGGCGCGCAGCGGCCCCAACAAGGCCGCTGCGGACCGCGGTGACTGGTTTTGGGGCTGCTACGCAGCCCAGCGCGAGCAAGCTCGCTCACCACAACAGCCCGCTCCCCGCAAATTGATCAGCGTTGCTGACTATTCAGCGATCAACCAATCCATCTGCCACCCGCCCTGGGTCTGGCCAAGCTGCTTGGACAGCCACGGCAGCAGCTCACGCAACTCCTCTTCCAAACCCCACGGCGGGTTGGCAATCGCCAGGCCCGAGCCCGTCAGGGTGTTGGGTGTGTCCAGCGGATGCACCAGCAATTCCACACGCAGCAACTTCGGCGCGCCGGTGCCGGCCAGGTCCTGGTAGAAACGGCGCAACATGCGCTGGTCTTTCACCGGGTACCAGATGGCGGCGACGGTCTGGCGCATGCGGCTCACGGCTTCCTTGAGGGAAGCGGCGCAGCGTTGCATCTCGTCGAGTTTTTCGAACGGCGGGTCGATCAGCATCAACGCGCGTTTTTCCGGCACCGGCAGCAAAGCACGCGGCACATGCCAGCCTTCACCCAGGTGCACCTTCACCCGACGATCACCCTTCATGTTGTCCTTGAGCAGCACGCCGTCTTCCGGGTGTTTTTCATTGAGCAGCACGCGATCCTGGGGGCGGGTAAGGCGGCGCGCCAGCTCCGGCGAGCCGGGGTAGTAACGCAACTGGCCGTCCGGGTTCATCTCGTGCAGCACGCGCATGTAATCAGCGGTCAACGGCGGCAGGTCACTTTGGCCCCACAGGCGCGCAATGCCTTCCAGGTACTCACCGGTGCGGTTGGCCTGGTCGCCCTGCAGGTCGTACAGGCCGATCCCGGCGTGGGTGTCGAGGTAGGCGAACGGCTGCTCCTTGCGCGACATCAGGGCGATGAGGCGGGTCAAGGTCAGGTGTTTGAAGACATCGGCGTGGTTGCCGGCGTGAAAGGCGTGACGATAATTCATGGTTGCTCCTGCGCAGGGGGCGAAGTTTACCTTTTACGCGGGCGTTGGTGCAGTGGGGTGTGCCGGGCGGTGCTTAAGTCGAAGGGGCGCGCTGGGTTCAACTCAACTCTGAAGCCAGATAAGCCGCCAAACCCTGATGGCTGACATCCCGGCGACGCGCGAAGTAGGCGACCTTGTGCCGCAGGGTCGTCGGCAGGAACGCGGTGTGGAGGTCGGGGCGCTGCTCTTCGAGCCCTTGCAGGAGGTTATCGATCAGGGTTTGCGGCGATTGCTCGGCCAGATGTTGCAGTAAAGGCGCAGGCACTCGCCACCACGGGCTCGCCTTGGCGGCTGTGACTGGGCCAGAAGTGACGGTCAGCGACTGGCCATTGATCACGTAGCGCTGGAACACCGGCAATAGCTCATCGCCCGCCTGCTGAAGAATCGGCAGGAATTGAGCACCATCCCAGAACCGTAAGAACACATCCTGACCATCGGGCAGGTACACCTTGGTCAGTCCTTGCAGGTGTGCAATCACGGTTTCCAGCGGGTAGGTCGATATGGCCAACCACCCCCAATCCGTAGCATCAGTGGAGGCAGCCCATTCCAGGAAAGGGCTGCCCGGCTCGACGATGCCTACATAGGGCATGACCTCGTCCCATGCCGCATAGGCCGTGCCGGCCCAAACGGGGTGCAGGGCGGCCCCGCAGGCGAGCGCCCGCCAAGCGTCAAGGGGTTTGGCGTCGCTGGCAGCGCCCAGCACTGCAAACATTTGTTCGCCAGGCAGCAAAGGTTGATGCATCTTCGTAAATCCCTTTAAAAGTCAGATGGGGCCGCACTGGCCGTTTTTGCAACGCTCGCATTCCTCGCAAAACGGCGCGCTGCGCTTCAGGCTGGCCACTTGTACGCGGCTGAGCGGAGCGGGAATCACCGCCAGCAATGTTTCCTTCTGTCCAGGCGTTAACGGCGCTGCAGCAACAGCAGGCGCACCGCCAAGCTGGATCGGCACACTGCTGAAAATCCCGCCCGCAGACAGCGTGATCGACTGCCCGCCCGCCTGAATCGTGACGGTTGCGCCACCCTCGATCACAACGCTTTGCCCCGCGCCTATCTGAATGGTCTGCCCTGCCCTTACCTGCCGTGAGCCGCCCACCATCAAGTGGTCGTCTTGCTTCAGGTCGGTCAGACGGTTGCCATGGATGATGCGCTGCTCCTCACCTTGCAGTTCGTGATGCGACTCACCGTCCACCTTTACCCGAAGGTCATGCAGCACGTGCTGCGTCCAATCCCGCTGGGCGCGCAGGTAGATTTCCTCGGCCCCCTTGCGGTCCTCGATGCGCAGCTCGTTGTAGCCACCCCCACCGGGACTGCTCTGGCTGCGGAAGATGCTGCGGGTCTTGTCCGCCGGTAGGTCGAGGGGAATCTGGGTGGCCGCATTGGGCAGGCAGCCCATGACCAGCGGCATATCCATGTCGCCGTTGACGAAGCCCACCAGCACTTCCATACCCACCCGAGGGATCAATACCGACCCATAACGATCATGCGCCCAGCCGCTGGCAACCCGCAGCCAGCAACTGGAATGGTCGTTGTGTTCGCCGTCGCGATCCCACGCCAACTGCACCTTGACCCGCCCGTATTCGTCGCAATGGATTTCGCTGTCGGCAGGGCCGGTCACCACTGCGTTCTGGTAACCCGCTATTTGAGGCCGAGACATAATCAGAGGTGTTCGAAACGCTATGTCCCAAGGCGTTACAACAAAGTCATTGCTGTAGCCTTGAGGCGACTCATCGCCCACAGACTCCTCAAGCACCTGAGGTTGGTGCCCTACATGGTGCACCTGGGTAACCAGCCACAAATCATTCCATTCCTGACGCGGGTGCCCAGTCATCTTCAAGAACTGCCCTGTCACCAACGCCGGCTGGTCACTAGCGCCACTGGCCTGGCAGTAATCGCTGCGATGACGCTCCAGCAGTCGTTGCGCCAGGTACTTGCCACGCTCACGATCCGTGAAGTGCCCAGGGTAGCGCTGGTCATCCAGGGTGGGCCGTAGCCGACTGGATGCTTCGCTTTCCAACGTCAGGCCCGGCTTCTGGAAATCGTAGTCCCGCAGGCTCACGCCAGTGGTACGCGTCTTCAGTCGCAGGATAAAGCGCTTGATCGCTGGCTCGTCGGCAACCATCCCGGTACCAGGCGAATACGGCGTGGCTTGATCCGGTCTGGCAAAAACGCTTTGATCGTCGCCAAATACCAACAGGTGCCGTTCGGGGCTGTGCTGGAAGTGATAGTGAATGCCCGATTCGGCACATAGGCGCTGAATGAACTCCAGATCGGTTTCACCGAACTGAACACAGTATTCACACTGCGGATACTTGCCGCTCAGTTGAAACGCAAAGGCATCACTTTGGATAGCCTGAGCTTCCAATACCTGCGCAATGATCTCGGGCACCGTTTTCTTCTGGAAAATCCGCTGATGGGTGCTGTGTTCCAGATAAGCCAACTGCGGCACCAGAGTGATCTGGTAACGGGTAAGGCGTCTGCCCGAATCGCCCTGCGCCACCCGATACACCAGGCCATGAATCCCATGACCATGGGCGTCAAACCCCAGGAACGCTTGGCGGTGTAGCAGGCTCTCAAGGTCTTGATCGGATTGTTCGCTGACCAGCTCAAGGTCAAAGCGAAAAGGCAGGCTGATGAATTCATCCCCCATAAACCCGTGGACCTGGAATTCACTGGGCTCCCCATCGAGGGTCAGGGTAAAGGCGCTTTGATTGGCAGGAGCGAACATCCGGTGTTTCTCTGCTAGGTGTGGAGGACCGATTCTGCATCACGGCTCCCCCTGGCTGAGCATGCCCCGGATAAATCAGTAAAGCCCTACACAGACGCGTCTGAATCCTCTTCGGAGCGGCGTAAAACGCACGTAAAAAAAGGCCCGCAATCCGTAGGACGCGGGCCTTTCTTTCAACTCACCTGGCACTAAACGCCCAGCGAATTACTTATTGAGGTTGTAGTCTTTTTCCGCAGCATCAAAACGCTCGACCATACCCGCAGTCGGTGCGCCCATCTTGCTCACGAAGTAGATCGCCAGGCTGGCGAAGATGAAGCCTGGGATGATTTCGTACAGACCCAACAGTTCGAAGTGTTTCCACACAATCACAGTGATCGCGCCGACCAGGATACCGGCCAGTGCGCCGTTGCGGGTCATGCCTTTCCAGATCACCGAGATCAGCACCACAGGGCCGAACGCGGCACCGAAGCCAGCCCATGCGTAGCTCACCAGGCCCAGTACGCGGTTTTCCGGGTTGGCAGCCATGGCGATGGCGATCAGTGCAACCAGCAGCACCATCAGGCGGCCGACCCATACCAGCTCAAGCTGGGAGGCGTTTTTGCGCAGGAAGGTCTTGTAGAAGTCTTCGGTCAGGGCGCTGGAGCACACCAACAGTTGGCAGCTCAAGGTGCTCATCACCGCCGCCAGAATGGCCGACAGCAGTACACCGGCAATCCACGGATTGAACAGCAGCTTGGCCAGTTCGATGAACACACGCTCGTGGTTCTCGGTCACGGGACCTGCCACTTCCGGATGCGCCGAGAAGTAGGCAATACCAAAGAAGCCTACGGCCACGGTGCCGCCCAGGCACAGGATCATCCAGGTCATGGAAATGCGACGTGCCTTGGCAATCGACTTCACCGAATCCGCAGCCATGAAACGCGCAAGGATGTGCGGCTGGCCGAAATAACCCAGGCCCCAGCCCATCAGCGAGATGATGCCGATGAAGGTGGTGTTTTTCAGCATGTTGAAGTTGTCAGGGTTCTTGGCTTCGATCGCCAGGAACGTGGTGTCGACGCCACCGGTGGCCAGCAGCACGATGATCGGCGTGAGGATCAGCGCGAAAATCATCAGGGTGGCTTGTACGGTGTCGGTCCAGCTCACGGCCAGGAAACCACCGACGAAGGTGTAGGCAATGGTCGCTGCAGCACCGGCCCACAGGGCAGTCTCGTAGGACATGCCGAAGGTGCTTTCAAACAAACGGGCACCGGCGACGATGCCGGAAGCGCAGTAAATGGTGAAGAACACCAGGATCACCACGGCGGAGATGATCCGCAGCAGGCCGCTCTTGTCTTCGAAACGGCTGGAGAAGTAATCCGGCAGGGTCAGGGCGTCACCGTTGTGCTCGGTCTGGACCCGCAGGCGACCGGCAACGAACAGCCAGTTGAGGTAGGCACCGACGATTAGGCCGATGGCGATCCAGCTTTCCGACAAGCCAGACATGTAGATCGCGCCCGGCAGGCCCATCAACAACCAGCCGCTCATATCGGAAGCGCCGGCCGACAAGGCAGTCACCACGCTACCGAGGCTGCGACCGCCCAGGATGTAATCGGAAAGGTTGTTGGTGGAGCGATAGGCCATGAAGCCGATCAGCACCATTGCTGCGATGTAGATCACGAACGTGATCAGGGTTGGATTACTAACGCTCATAAGAGTGACGCCCTGGCTTTGTTTTTATGTAGCAGCGGTCTGTCAGACGGCCACCCACTGGAAGTAGGTAGACGTAGCTGCGTGCCGCGCATTTATGACTGACGTTTCCCCAGGAAAGCCGTCAGCCGATGAACCGACTCGTTGAGGTGGTTGCACCTTGGGCGCGAATGCTATTCAACAAAGCAAATAAGATGCAACCAGTTTCGTGAGAATAAGTTGCACCTGGATATGTTTTGCGGAAAACAGCCTGTTTTTGCTCCTTTTCGGAGCAAGAACAGCCGATCTCAGAAGCAAACGCACCAAGGAGGAGCGGAATCCGTCGACGGTGTGTTTCTTTCCCGATCACGATCGAAATTTTCCTGAATAAAAAGGGTTGCACCCGGTTGCACCTATGCATGCGCAAAGCTAATCTTGCCGCCAGCTGATGCCACTCGGTAGTGGCACCCATGAGGATAAGAAAATGGCTACGACCACCCTTGGGGTCAAACTCGACGACCCGACCCGCGAGCGCCTGAAGGCTGCCGCGACCTCCATTGATCGCACGCCGCACTGGCTGATCAAGCAGGCGATTTTCAATTACCTGGAGAAACTGGAGGGTGGTGCAACCCTGTCCGAACTCAATGGTTTGAGCAGCAAGGACGCCGACGATGCAGGCGAGGTCCAGACCGACCACGCCCACCAGTGCTTCCTTGAGTTCGCCGAGAGCATCCTGCCGCAATCCGTATTGCGCGCCTCGATCACCGCCGCTTACCGCCGCCCTGAGCCGGAAGTGGTGCCGATGCTGATCGAACAGGCTCGCCTGCCGGCCCCGATGGCCGACGCCACCAACAAGCTGGCCGCCTCGATCGCCGAAAAACTGCGTAACCAGAAGAGTGCCGGCGGCCGTGCCGGTATTGTTCAGGGCCTGCTGCAGGAATTTTCCCTGTCGTCCCAGGAAGGCGTGGCACTGATGTGCCTGGCCGAAGCGCTGCTGCGTATCCCGGACAAGGGCACCCGCGACGCACTGATCCGCGACAAGATCAGCACCGGCAACTGGCAGCCGCACCTGGGCAACAGCCCGTCGCTGTTCGTCAACGCTGCTACGTGGGGCCTGCTGCTGACCGGCAAACTGGTCGCCACCCACAACGAAGCGGGCCTGACCTCGTCCCTGAGCCGCATCATCGGCAAGAGCGGCGAGCCGATGATCCGCAAGGGCGTCGACATGGCGATGCGCCTGATGGGCGAGCAATTCGTCACCGGCGAAACCATTGCCGAAGCCCTGGCCAACGCGAGCAAGTTCGAAGCAAAAGGCTTCCGCTATTCCTACGACATGCTCGGTGAAGCCGCGCTGACGGAACACGACGCGCAGAAGTACCTGGCCTCGTACGAACAAGCCATCCACTCGATCGGCAAAGCGTCCCACGGCCGTGGGATTTATGAAGGCCCGGGCATTTCCATCAAGCTGTCGGCCCTGCACCCGCGCTACAGTCGTGCGCAATACGAGCGCGTGATGGACGAGTTGTACCCGCGCCTGCTGTCCCTGACCCTGCTGGCCAAGCAATACGACATCGGCTTGAACATCGACGCCGAAGAAGCCGACCGCCTGGAGCTGTCCCTGGACCTGCTCGAACGCCTGTGCTTCGAACCGCAACTGACCGGCTGGAACGGCATCGGTTTCGTGATCCAGGCCTACCAGAAGCGTTGCCCGTATGTGATCGACTACGTCATCGACCTGGCGCGCCGCAGCCGCCATCGCCTGATGATCCGCCTGGTAAAAGGCGCGTACTGGGACAGCGAAATCAAACGCGCCCAGGTTGAAGGCCTGGAGGGCTACCCGGTCTACACCCGCAAGGTGTACACCGACGTTTCCTACATTGCCTGCGCACGCAAACTGCTGTCGGTGCCGGAAGTCATCTACCCGCAGTTCGCCACGCACAACGCCCACACGCTGTCGGCCATCTACCATATCGCCGGTCAGAACTATTACCCCGGCCAGTACGAATTCCAATGCCTGCACGGCATGGGCGAACCGCTGTACGAACAGGTTGTAGGCAAGGTTTCCGAAGGCAAGCTGAACCGTCCGTGCCGTGTGTACGCACCGGTTGGCACCCACGAAACGCTGCTGGCTTACCTGGTGCGTCGCCTGTTGGAAAACGGCGCGAATACCTCGTTCGTCAACCGCATTGCCGACCAGTCCATCTCCATTCAGGAGCTGGTGGCCGATCCAGTGGCCAGCATCGAGCAAATGGCCACGCTGGAAGGCGGCTTCGGCCTGCCGCACCCGCGCATCCCCTTGCCGCGTGACCTGTACGGCAGCGAGCGCGCCAACTCGGCCGGTATCGACCTGGCCAACGAACACCGCTTGGCGTCGCTGTCCTGCGCCTTGCTGGCCACCGCGCACAACCACTGGAAAGCGGCGCCGATGCTCGGTTGCGCCTCCAGCGAGCAACCCGCAGCACCGGTACTGAACCCGTCCGACCTGCGTGACGTGGTCGGTCATGTGCAAGAAGCCACCGTTCAAGACGTCGACAACGCTATCCAGTGCGCCATCAGCGCTGGCCCGATCTGGCAGGCCACCCCGCCCGCCGAGCGCGCTGCGATCCTGGAACGTGCCGCCGACCTGATGGAAGGCGAGATCCAACCGCTGATGGGCCTGCTGGCTCGCGAAGCCGGCAAGACCTTCGCCAACGCCATCGCCGAAGTGCGTGAAGCCGTGGATTTCCTGCGCTACTACGCGGTGCAGGCACGCAACGACTTCACCAACGACGCCCACCGCCCGCTGGGCCCGGTGGTCTGCATCAGCCCGTGGAACTTCCCGCTGGCGATCTTCAGCGGCCAAGTCGCCGCCGCATTGGCTGCTGGCAACCCGGTACTGGCCAAGCCTGCCGAGCAAACCCCGCTGGTCGCCGCGCAAGCCGTGCGCATCCTGTTGGAAGCCGGTATTCCGGAAGGCGTGCTGCAATTGCTGCCGGGCCAGGGCGAAACCGTCGGTGCCCGCCTGGTGGGTGATGATCGCGTCAAAGGCGTGATGTTCACTGGCTCCACCGAAGTGGCGCGCCTGCTGCAACGCAACGTCGCCGGTCGTCTGGATGCCCAGGGCCGTCCGATCCCGTTGATCGCTGAAACCGGTGGCCAGAACGCGATGATCGTCGACTCCTCGGCGCTGACCGAACAAGTGGTCATCGACGTGGTGTCCTCGGCCTTCGACAGTGCCGGCCAACGCTGCTCGGCCCTGCGCGTACTGTGCCTGCAGGAAGATTCGGCAGACCGTGTCATCGAAATGCTCAAGGGTGCCATGGCGGAATGCCGCTTGGGTAACCCGGAGCGCCTGTCCGTCGACATCGGCCCGGTGATCGACGCCGAAGCCAAGGCCGGCATCGAGAAACACATCCAGGCCATGCGCGACAAAGGCCGCAATGTGTACCAGGTAGCGATTGCCGACGGTGAAGAGATCAAGCGTGGCACCTTCGTGATGCCGACCCTGATCGAGTTGGAAAGCTTCGACGAACTGCAACGCGAGATCTTCGGCCCAGTGCTGCACGTGGTGCGCTACAAGCGCAAAGAGATCGACCAGCTCATCGGCCAGATCAACGCTTCCGGCTACGGACTGACCCTGGGCGTACACACCCGTATCGACGAGACCATCGCCAAGGTGATCGACAACGTCAACGCCGGTAACGTTTATGTGAACCGCAACATCGTCGGTGCTGTGGTCGGCGTGCAACCTTTCGGCGGCGAGGGTCTGTCGGGGACTGGCCCGAAAGCCGGTGGCCCGCTGTACCTGTACCGCCTGCTGTCGACGCGTCCTACGGATGCCATTGAGCAATCCTTCGTACGCGGCGACGCCTTGGCCGCACCGGACGTGCGCCTGCGTGACGCCATGAGCCAGCCGCTGACCGCCCTGAAAACCTGGGCCGACAGCAATAAGTTCAGCGACCTGAGTGCCCTGTGCAGCCAGTTCGCCGCGCAATCGCAAAGCGGTATCACCCGCCAACTGGCTGGCCCGACCGGCGAACGCAACAGCTACGCCATCCTGCCCCGCGAGCACGTACTGTGCCTGGCGGAAGTGGAAGGCGATCTGCTGACGCAGCTGGCGGCAGTGTTGGCTGTGGGCGGCTCGGCGGTATGGCCCGAATCCGACCTGACCAAGGCCTTGTTCCCACGCCTGCCTAAAGAGATTCAGGCGAAGATCAAGCGCGTGGCCGACTGGACCAAGGACGACGTGGTGTTTGACGCTGTTCTGCATCACGGTGATTCCGATCAATTGCGTGCGGTGTGCCAGCAAGTGGCGCAGCGTGGTGGCGCGATTGTCGGCGTGCATGGCTTGTCGCAGGACGAGACGGCGATTGCGCTGGAGCGCTTGGTGATCGAGCGGGCGTTGAGCGTCAACACCGCAGCCGCGGGCGGTAACGCTAGCCTGATGACCATCGGCTAACGGTAAACCCTGTGGGAGCTGGCTTGCCAGCTCCCACAGGAACCGAGTTTGTTCTGGCCTTCCATCACCCAAATCAATCTTGCTATCCACCCTCCATTCGCGCACTTAGACTCAGGCCAATTCCTTTAAAGGTAAGCCGCCATGTCCGAGACGCTGCTCAGTTCCCGCAATCTGGCTTTCGAGCTGTATGAAGTCCTCGATGCCGAGGGTCTGACCCAGCGCGAGCGGTTTGCCGACCACAATCGTGAAACCTTCGACGCGGCCATCAGCACCGCGCGCACTATCGCCGAGAAGTATTTCGCGCCCCACAACCGCAAGAACGACGAAAACGAACCGCGCTACGAAGACGGCCAGGCCATCCTGATCCCGGAAGTGAAACCCGCCGTGGACGCTTTCCTGGAAGCCGGCTTTCTCAACGCCGCGCGCAGTTTCGAAGCCGGTGGCATGCAACTGCCGACCCTGCTGTCCCAAGCCTGTTTTGCGCATTTCCAGTCGGCCAACGCCGCATCCACGTCCTACCCGTTCCTGACCATGGGCGCCGCCAACCTGATTGAAAGCTTCGGCACCGAGGATCAGAAACAACGCTTCCTGCAACCGATGATCGACGGCCGTTTCTTCGGCACCATGGCCCTCACCGAACCCCACGCCGGTTCTTCGCTGTCAGATATTCGTACACGCGCAGAGCCTGCGACTGACGGCAGCTATCGACTCAAAGGCAACAAGATCTTCATTTCCGGCGGCGACCACCCGCTGTCGGAAAACATCGTGCACATGGTGCTGGCCAAACTGCCGGACGCGCCGGCCGGGGTGAAGGGCATTTCGCTGTTTATCGTGCCCAAGTTCCTAGTCAACGACGACGGCAGCCTGGGCGAGCGCAACGATGTGTTGCTGGCGGGACTGTTCCACAAGATGGGCTGGCGTGGCACCACGTCTACCGCGCTGAACTTCGGCGATAACGGGAATTGCGTCGGCTATCTGGTGGGCAAGCCGCACCAGGGGTTGAGCTGCATGTTCCAGATGATGAACGAGGCGCGGATTGGTGTCGGCATGGGCGCGGTCATGCTCGGTTACGCCGGCTACCTCTACTCCTTGGAATACGCCCGCGAACGCCCGCAAGGTCGCCTGCCCGACAGTAAAGATCCCACGACCGCACCGGTCTCGATCATTCAGCACGCGGACATCAAGCGCATGCTGCTCACCCAAAAATCCTACGTGGAAGGCGCCTTCGACCTCGGCCTCTACGCTGCGCGGCTGTTCGACGACACCACCACACTAGGCACCGAAACCGAGCGCAAGCAAGCCCACGAACTGCTCGACCTGCTCACGCCCATCGTCAAATCCTGGCCGTCGGAGTTCTGCCTCAAGGCCAACGAACTGGCGATCCAGATTCTCGGCGGCCACGGCTATACCCGCGAATACCCGGTGGAGCAGTATTACCGCGACAACCGCCTGAACCCGATCCACGAAGGCACCCATGGCATCCAGTCCCTGGATCTGCTCGGGCGCAAACTGGCGCAGAACGGCGGCGCGGGCTTGAAGCAACTCATCCGACTGATCGCCGAAACCGGCGCCCGCGCCCAGGAATACCCAAGCCTTAACGCGCTGAGGGAGCCGCTGGAACAACTGGTCAACCGCCTGCAAAGCGTCACCCTCGGTTTGCTGACGGATCTCGCCCACGGCAAGGTCAACAGCAGCCTGGCGAATTCGGCACTGTACTTGAAGGTGTTCGGGCATACGGTGATTGGCTGGCGCTGGCTGGAACAGGCGATTCGCGCCGAAGCCGGCTTGGCCAAGGGCAATGCGGCGGATGTGGCCTTCTATAAAGGCAAGCTCCAGGCCGCCCGGTACTTCCTGACCTGGGAAGTGCCGAGCTGCCATCATGAACTGGCAATCTTGGAGGCCCGTGATGACACGTGCCTCGGCATGCAAGATGAGTGGTTCTAAGGCGTTCCGATCGCCTTGGAAATCACATCGACCGTGGCGCTGACTTGCTCTTGGTAACGGTCGAGTTCCTGCTGGTGCGCCTGCTGCATTTCGATCTGCTCGGCACACAGGTTCAGCGCCGCCAGCACCAGTAGCTTGTCACCGATCAGGGTCGGGTACTTCTTCTTGGTGGTGGCCAGGGACGCCTTGAGCAGGGTCACGGCGTGCATCAGGGTTTTCTCTTCCCCGGCCGGAGCCTTGATCGAGTAATCCTCTCCGAGAATCGAAACGACCTTTATCCCTTCACTCATGCGCCGACAGGCCCTGCGCTCACACGCTCAACCAGCGCCTGGATGCGCGCGGCGGTGGCGCCGTGCTTTTCTTCCTGTTCCATCAGGTTCAGTTGCAGGCTGTCGTTCTCGTCCTTGGCGCGGGCCAGTTCCGCCTTGAGGGATTCGTTGGAGCCCAGCAGGTCCTGATTCTGTTGTACCAGGTCGCTGACCAGTTGTTCCAATTGGCTGAGGGATGCTTCTAACATTTTGATTTCTCGGGCTTTTTCAAAGGGCGGTGACGATAAAGAAAATTCACCTCGGATGCCAGGGTTATCCCCGGCGCGCAGCCCGTTTTTTAAGGGCCGGGCCGCACTTTCGAGCCTTAGTGACTGCATTTACCGGATCTGGTTCCTGAATCGGCCAAACCCCTCGTCAGATGCGACAAAACCGCACACGCCCCTTTAGACTTTAGTCGTACGACCGATAGAGAGGGACACCCCGTCTCATGGCCGCACGGATCGCGCTTCTCCCCCAGGATTCCCGCATGTCGCTTCGTAATATGAATATCGCTCCGAGGGCCTTCCTCGGCTTCGCGTTTATTGGCGCGTTGATGTTGTTTCTCGGTGTGTTTGCCCTGAACCAGATGAGCAAGATCCGTGGCGCCACCGAAGACATCACCCTGTCCAGCGTGCCGAGCATTCGTGCCCTCGATGAATTCACCCAGCTGACCCTGCGCTTGCGCGTGCTGTCGTACCGCCTGCTGACCAACCGCGAGCCGGAGGTTCAGCAAAAGACCCTGGAAGCCTTTGAACTGCGTAACCAGCAGATTCGCACCGCCCAGGGCATCTACGAAAAACTCATTGAAAGCAGCGAAGAGCGCTCGACCTACGACGAATACGTGCGCCTGCTGGGCCAATACCATCAGATTGAAGAGCGCATGAAGAGCCTGTCGCGCGCCAATCAAGTGGAGGAACTGCGCGCCCTGCTCAACACCGAGCTGCTGAGCAACTCCGAGCAGGTCAACGCCGTGCTCACCCGTCTGCTGGACATCAACAACAAGATGGCCCTGGCTACCAATAAAGACGCCGAAGACCAATACAACATGGCCTTCAACATGGTGGTGAGCCTGCTGGTGATCGCCACCCTGCTGACCCTGCTGTTCGCCTGGCTGCTGACCCGCAGCATCACCCTGCCCATTTCCCAGGCACTCGAAGCCGCCGAAGAAGTGGCCGAAGGCAACCTGACGCGGCCGATCAAGGTCGACGGCAACGACGAAGCCGGGCGCCTGCTGGCCGCCATGGCCAAGATGCAGGACAAGCTGCGCGACACCCTGCAACGCATCGCCGGGTCAGCGACCCAGTTGGCGTCGGCTGCCGAGGAACTGAACGCCGTCACGGACGAAAGCGCCCGTGGCCTGACCCAGCAGAACAACGAAATCGAACAAGCCGCCACGGCGGTGAACGAGATGACCAGCGCCGTCGAAGAAGTCGCCCGCAATGCGGTGAGCACCTCCGAAGCTTCGCGCAATGCCACCACCTCCGCCGGCGATGGCCGTGACCTGGTGCAGGAAACCGTCAGCGCCATCGAACGCATGAGCGGCGACGTGCAGGCCACGGCCACGCTGATTGGCGACCTGGCCAACGAGTCGCGCGACATCGGCAAGGTGCTGGATGTGATTCGCGGCCTGGCCGACCAGACCAACCTGCTGGCCCTGAACGCGGCGATTGAAGCGGCGCGTGCCGGTGAAGCCGGTCGCGGTTTTGCGGTAGTGGCCGATGAAGTGCGCGCCCTGGCCCATCGCACGCAGCAATCGACCAGCGAGATTGAGCGGATGATCGGCAGTATCCAGGCTGGCACCGAGCACGCGGTGGATTCGATGCGCAACAGCACCGAACGCGCCGAATCGACGCTGAACATCGCCAAAGGCGCCGGCATGTCGCTGGATACCATCAATACCGCGATTGTCGAGATCAATGAACGCAACCTGGTGATCGCCAGCGCAGCGGAAGAGCAGGCCCAAGTGGCGCGGGAAGTGGATCGCAACCTGGTGAATATCCGCGATCTGTCGGTGCAATCAGCGACCGGCGCCAGCCAGACCAGTGCGGCGAGCAGTGAGCTGTCGCGCCTGGCGGTGGATTTGAACGGAATGGTCGGCCGCTTCCGCCTCTAACGAACACCACAGAACCCTGTAGTGAGCAGGCTTGCCCTGCGCTGGGCTGCGAAGCAGCCCTAACAGGAACACCTCTTGCTCACAGACAGTACGCGGTGACTGGTTTTGGGGCTGCTTCGCAGCCCAGCGCAGGGCAAGCCTGCTCACCACAACAAGCCTGCTCACCCCAAGGGCCCTGCCCACCACAGCAAGCCAGCTTCCACATTAACCCTGCACGAATCAGAAAAAGCTTTTTGACAGCGCAGCAATTCAACAGGTTAGAATCGCTGGCACGCAGACTGCATGGTCAGTTTGCGCCCCGTCTTGTTTGCTCATGGAGTACTGCCTTTGAATGCGACGACCATCAACAGCCTGTTCTTGATCGGCGCGTTGCTGGTGAGTGCGAGCATTCTGGTGAGTTCTCTTTCGTCCCGCCTGGGTATCCCGATCCTGGTGATCATCCTGGCCGTGGGCATGGTCGCCGGCGTCGATGGCGGCGGCATCATCTTCGATAACTACCCAACCGCCTACCTGGTGGGCAACCTCGCCCTGGCCGTGATCCTGCTCGATGGCGGTTTGCGCACACGGGTGGCGAGTTTCCGCGTGGCACTCTGGCCGGCGTTGTCGCTGGCCACGGTGGGGGTGTTGATTACCACCGGCCTCACCGGCATGGCTGCGGCCTGGCTGTTTGACCTCAATATCATCCAAGGCTTGTTGATTGGCGCGATTGTCGGCTCCACGGACGCAGCGGCAGTATTCTCGCTGCTCGGCGGCAAGGGCCTCAACGAACGGGTCACTGCCAGCCTGGAAATCGAATCCGGCAGCAACGACCCCATGGCGGTGTTCCTCACCGTCACCTTGATCGACATGCTGGCCAGCGGCCAGACCGGCCTGCACTGGAGTCTGCTGACTCACCTGGTGCGCGAGTTCGGCATCGGCGGCGTGGTCGGCCTGGGCGGTGGCTGGCTGATGCTGCAAATGGTCAACCGCATCAACCTGGCCACCGGCCTGTACCCGATCCTGGTGATCGCCGGCGGCCTGTTCGTCTTCGCCGTGACCAACGCCCTGCACGGCAGCGGCTTCCTCGCCGTGTACTTGTGCGGCCTGGTGATCGGTAACCGCCCGGTGCGCAGCCGTCATGGCATTTTGCACATGCTCGACGGCATGGCCTGGCTGGCGCAGATCGGCATGTTCCTGGTACTGGGCCTGCTAGTCACGCCACATGACTTGCTGCCCATCGCGTTGCCGGCCCTGGGCCTGGCGCTGTGGATGATCCTGTTTGCACGGCCGTTGTCGGTGATGGTCGGCCTGCTGCCGTTCAAGGCGTTCCACGGTCGTGAGAAAGCCTTTATCGCCTGGGTCGGCCTACGCGGCGCGGTGCCGATCATTCTGGCGGTGTTCCCGCTGATGGCCGGGCTGCCCCACGCGCAGCTGTACTTCAACCTGGCGTTCTTTATCGTGCTGGTGTCGCTGCTGGTGCAGGGCACGAGCCTGCCGTGGGTGGCCAAGCTGCTCAAAGTCACCGTACCGCCGGACCCGGCGCCGATTTCCCGTGCTGCCCTGGAAGTGCACGTCACCAGCGAGTGGGAGCTGTTCGTCTATCGCCTGGGCGCGGAAAAATGGTGCATCGGCGCCGCCCTGCGTGAGCTGAAAATGCCTGAAGGTACGCGAATCGCTGCGCTGTTCCGTGGCCAGCAGCTGCTCCATCCGTCGGGTAGTACCGTACTGGAAGTCGACGATTTGCTCTGTGTGATCGGTCACGAACACAACCTGCCGGCCCTGGGCAAACTGTTCAGCCAGGCCCCGCAACGCGGTCTGGACCTGCGTTTCTTCGGCGACTTCGTGCTGGAAGGCGACGCCCAGCTGGGCGCGGTTTCCGCGCTGTACGGCCTGAAGCTGGAGGGCATCGACCCGGACATGCCGCTGAGCAGTTTCATCACCCAGAAAGTCGGCGGCGCGCCCATCGTCGGCGACCAGGTGGAGTGGAACAACACCATCTGGACCGTCGCGGTCATGGACGGGAACAAGATCGGCAAAGTGGGCGTCAGATTCCCCGAAGGAAGTCGCCCGGGCCCCGGACTCTTCCTCTAAACTGCGGGGCGACGACGCCCCGATTCTTCACCTTGCAAGACCGGTCTCTATGCCTACCCTGTGCACGTTCCTCGCCACCGCCCTGCTGGGCTTGACCCTTTGTGTCGGCACCGTTCACGCGGCCGACCCGCCCAGCGCCGACGCCATCCAGCAAACCCTGGACAAGCTGCCCGACCGCAAGCTGCCCGACGCCGACATGAAGGCCCTGCAGACCATCCTGCAGCAGACCCTGACCTACCTGGGCAACCAGCAGGATTACGAGCAGCGCCTGGTCGACCTCAAGCGCCAGCTGGAAGACGCGCCGCGCCAGACCGCCGACAACCAGCGCGAGCTGACCCGGCTCAAGGCCACCAAAATCATCCCGGTCGCCCAGCGCTACGCCACCCTGCCGGTGCCGCAACTGGAGCAACTGCTGGTGCAGCGCACCACCCAACAAGGCGACCTGCAAAAAGAACTGGCCGACGCCAACAGCCTGTCCATCGCCGCCCAGACCCGCCCCGAACGCGCCCAGACCGAAATCAGCAGCAGCCAGACGCGCATCCTGCAGATCAATTCAATCCTCAAGGCCGGCAAAGACAACGGCAAGGCTCTCAGCGGCGACCAGCGCAACCAACTCAATGCCGAGCTCGCCGCCCTCAACGCACTGATCCCGCTGCGCCGCCAGGAACTGGCCGGCAACAGCCAACTGCAAGACCTGGGCAACAGCCAGCACGACCTGGTAATGGAAAAAACCGCGCGCCTGGAACAAGAGATCCAGGACCTGCAAACCCTGATCAACCAGAAACGCCTGGCCCAATCCCAACAAACGGTGACCCAGCAGTCCATCGAAGCGCAAAAAGCCGGCGGCAGCAGCCTGCTCGCCACCGAGAGCGCGGCCAACCTGAAGCTGTCCGACTACCTGCTCAAAAGCACCGACCGCCTCAATGACCTGACCCAGAAGAACCTGAAAACCAAGCAACAACTCGACACGGTGACCCAGAGCGATTCGGCCCTGGACGAGCAGATCAACGTGCTCAAGGGCAGCCTGTTGCTGTCCAAGATTCTCTATAAACAGAAACAAGCCTTGCCACGCCTGACCGTGGACCGCGACTTGGCGGACGACATTGCCAACATTCGCCTGTACCAGTTCGAGGTGAACCAGCAGCGCGAACTGATCAGTTCGCCCAGCGCCTATGTGGATAACTTGCTGGCGAACCAAGCGCCGGAAGACGTCACCCCGCAACTGCGCCGCACCCTGCTGGAATTGGCGATCACCCGCAGCGACCTGCTGGAGCGCCTGAGTCGTGAGTTGAGCGCGCTGCTCAATGAATCCATCACCCTGCAACTGAACCAGAAACAACTGCTCAGCACCGCCACCACCCTGCGCGCGACGCTGGATGAGCAGATGTTCTGGATCCCCAGCAACAAGCCGCTGGACACCGAATGGCTGGAAACCGTGCCGGCGCACCTGAGCAAGCAAGTCGCCACCCTGCCCTGGGCCTCCAGCGTCAGCGAGCTGTATGACGGCCTGACCCAGCGCCCGCTGCTGTTCCTCCCGCTGCTGCTGTTGATTGGCGCGCTGCTATGGCGCCGTAAAAACCTATACCAGCGCCTGAACAAGGTGCATCTGGATATTGGCCACTTCAAGCGCGACAGCCAGTGGCACACGCCCCAGGCCATCCTGATCAATATCCTGCTGGCGATGCCGGTGTCCCTCGGCCTGGCGCTGTGCGGCTACGCGCTGCAGATCGACGCCCGTGGGCAAAACGCCAACCTTGGCTCGGCCCTGCTGCAGATCGCCCAGGCCTGGCTGGTGTTCTACACCGCTTATCGCATCCTGGCGCCGGGCGGCGTGGCCGAGTTGCACTTTCGCTGGGAAAAACCCCAGGTCGAATTCCTGCAAGGCTGGGTGCGCAAACTCGGGCTGGTGGTACTGGCGCTGGTGGCCGTGGTGGCCATTGCCGAGCACCAACCGGCGGCGCTGGCCGACGACGTGCTGGGCATTGGTGTGGTACTCACCTGCTACGCGCTGATGGCCTGGCTGCTCGGCCGCCTGTTGCTCAACAGCCCGACCCATGAAAAAGCCTCGCTGTTCCGCAAGGCTGTGGGCCTGTTGTTTACCGCGCTACCGGTCGCGTTGTTTATCGCCGTGTGCTTTGGCTACTACTACACCGCGCTCAAGCTCAGTGACCGACTGATCAACACCCTGTACCTGCTGATGTTCTGGCTGGTGATCGAAGCCACCTTCGTTCGCGGCCTGGGCGTTGCCGCCCGGCGCCTGGCCTATGCGCGTGCCCTGGCCAAACGCCAGGCCGCCAAGGAAGCCGGCGACGGTGAAGCGGTGATCGAAGAACCGACCCTGGACATCGAACAGGTCAACGAACAGTCCATGCGCCTGATCCGCCTGGCCTTGCTCGGCGGCTTTATCGCGGCGCTGTACTGGGTGTGGTCGGACCTGATCTCGGTGTTTTCGTACCTGGATAACGTCACGTTGTACGAATACACCAGCGGCACCGGCGCCAATATCAGCATGGTGCCGATCAGCATCGGTGACCTGCTCGGCGCGTTGATCATCATCGGCATCACTTTCGCCCTGGCGCGCAACCTGCCCGGTCTGCTCGAAGTGCTGGTGCTGTCCAAGCTGGACCTGGCCCAGGGCAGTGCCTACGCGACCACCACGCTGCTGTCGTATGTGATTGCCGGCGTCGGCTTCGTCTCCACCTTGTCCACCCTCGGCGTGAGCTGGGACAAGTTGCAATGGCTGGTGGCGGCGCTGTCGGTGGGCTTGGGCTTTGGTATGCAGGAGATCTTCGCCAACTTCATCTCCGGCATCATGATCCTGTTCGAACGCCCGGTGCGCATCGGCGACACCATCACCATCGGCAACCTGTCGGGCACGGTGAGCAAGATCCGCATCCGCGCCACCACGATCACCGACTTCGATCGCAAGGACATCATTGTCCCGAACAAAACCTTCATCACCGGGCAACTGATCAACTGGTCGCTGACCGACACCATCACCCGCGTCACCCTCAAACTGGGCGTGGACTACGGCTCAGACCTGGACTTGGTGAAGGAATTGTTACTCAAGGCCGCCAGGGAAAACCCGCGGGTCCTGAAAGAACCAGAACCGCACGTGTACTTCCTCAATTTCGGTGAAAGCACCCTCGACCACGAACTGCGCATGCACGTGCGCGACCTGGGTGACCGCAACCCGGTGCTGGACGAGGTCAACCGCTACATCAACCGCGAATTCAAGAAGCAGCACATCAACATCTCGTTCCGGCAGATGGAGGTGTACCTGAAGAACATGCACGGCCAGGAATACAAACTGGTGCCGGTCGAAGATGACCGCAAGACCCTCGTCGGACCTGCGACAGAGCAAGATGCCCCCGAGCCGCCACCCGGCAAAGTCGACGACGCGCCTGAACCGCCGCCGAGCAAACTCGACTAACCGCGCTATCCCCAGCAGAATGCTCGGACATTCTGCTGGAGATGGCCGGTGAAAGCCCTCGACGAACTGACCTTCGACAACCGCTTCGCACGCCTGGGCGACGCGTTCTCGACCCACGTACTGCCTGAGCCCCTCGACGCGCCGCGCCTGGTCGTGGTGAGCGAGGCCGCCCTGGCCCTGCTCGACCTTGACCCCGCCGTGGCCGAAACACCGGTATTTGCCGAGCTGTTTGGCGGGCACAAATTGTGGGCCGAAGCGGAGCCCCGGGCGATGGTCTATTCCGGGCATCAGTTCGGCGGCTACACCCCGCAATTGGGTGACGGCCGTGGGCTGTTACTGGGCGAGGTGTACAACGCGGCCGGCGAACACTGGGACCTGCACCTCAAGGGCGCGGGCATGACGCCTTATTCACGCATGGGCGATGGTCGCGCGGTGTTACGCTCGTCGATCCGCGAGTTCCTGGCCTCCGAAGCGCTGCACGCGCTGGGCATCCCCAGCAGCCGCGCGCTGTGCGTGATCGGCTCCGACACACCCGTGTGGCGCGAGAAGCAGGAACGCGGCGCGATGGTATTGCGCATGGCACACAGCCATATCCGCTTCGGGCATTTCGAATACTTCTACTACACCAAAAAGCCCGAACAGCAGGCACTGTTGGCCGAACACGTATTGAACCTGCACTACCCCGAGTGCCGCGAACAGCCCGAGCCGTACCTGGCGATGTTCCGCGAAATCGTAGAGCGCAATGCCGAGCTGATCGCCAAATGGCAGGCTTATGGCTTCTGCCACGGCGTGATGAACACCGATAATATGTCGATCCTCGGCATCACCTTCGACTTCGGGCCGTTTGCGTTTCTGGATGACTTTGACGCGCACTTCATCTGCAACCACTCGGATCACGAAGGGCGCTATTCCTTCAGCAATCAGGTGCCGATCGGACAGTGGAACTTGAGTGCATTGGCGCAAGCACTGACGCCGTTTATCAGCGTCGACGCCTTGAAAGAAGCGCTTGGGCTGTACCTGCCGCTGTATCAAGCGAACTACCTGGACCTGATGCGCCGCCGCCTGGGACTCACCACCGCCGAAGACGATGACCAGCAGCTGGTCGAGCGTTTATTGAAGCTGATGCAAAACAGCGGCGTGGATTACACCCTGTTTTTCCGCCGCCTGGGGGATGAGTCGGCGGCGTTGGCCGTGGCGCGGTTGCGCGATGACTTTGTCGATCTGGCCGGGTTTGATGCCTGGGCAGAGCAGTACAAGGCGCGTGTTGCACGGGATGGGGACTACAGCGAGGAACAGCGCCGTGCGCGGATGCACGCGGTGAACCCGCTGTACATCTTGCGCAACTATCTTGCGCAAAACGCCATCGCGGCCGCTGAATCCGGGGATTACAGCGAGGTGCGACGGCTGCATGAGGTGCTTTCCAAGCCGTTTGAGGAGCAAGCAGGGATGGAGCAATACGCACAGCGTCCGCCGGATTGGGGGAAGCATTTAGAGATTAGTTGTTCGTCGTAGGAGGCCTATCCAGAAGATCGCCCACCGCCTTGATCGTGATCAGATGAACATATCCACAGGGACCTTGAAGAACTCCGCCAGCCAACGAATCTGCCGAACGTTCAGCTGGCGTTTTCCACTCAGGATTTCTGAAACAACCGACTGAGCGCCGACCCCAGGCAGGTCACTTTGCGTCAAGCCATGCTCCTGCATCATTGAGCGCAATACATCGACACCGCTCGCCTCAGGTATTGGCCAATGCTCTAAGTCGTAGGCCTCAACCCAGTCACCGATGATATCGACCAGCCCCATCAGCGGATGGGTTTCATCGTCCCCCACGATATCCAGCAATTCGTCGAGCGCCTCGACCAACACATCGTAATCAGCCTCGGTTTTCGGCTTACGCAACAAGGGTGATACGAACTGCCAATGCTCGGCGACTTGCTCGATCAATACACTCATTTTTCCCATGACTCCTTCCATTTACCCTTGTCGTATTCACGATGGTCCAAAATATGCCGGATATAGAGGCGCTGCATTCGATAGCGCACGATGGCAACAAGGCGGAGCTTGTTGCCTCCGATATTGAACACATGCAGTGCCCCAACTTTATCCACAGCAGGGAAAACGGCTCTCAACGTCGCAAAATCTTCAGGGCTGATGACTTTGACCTTTCGATGCCACTCATCCAGAGCACTGGCTGAGTGAGGCCATTTTTCCTTGGCATTTCGTATTTGCTTCGCACTGATCACTCGCATGCAACATCCCTATCGCATCTTGCTATGAAGGTTATACCCGAACACTGACTATCGCAATTTGCTATAGAGCCGATCGGACCGGTGGCGCTTTGTCGAGCACGCTTTCACAGCCTAGATAGGCGCGCGCAATCGACGCGCAAAAATCTGTGAGCATATGCAACTCCGCTTCAGAACTTGATAACACCTGC
This sequence comes from Pseudomonas sp. IPO3749, assembly GCF_013386605.1. Classification (NCBI taxonomy): domain Bacteria; kingdom Pseudomonadati; phylum Pseudomonadota; class Gammaproteobacteria; order Pseudomonadales; family Pseudomonadaceae; genus Pseudomonas; species Pseudomonas sp. IPO3749. The sequence goes on from NZ_JACARN010000014.1 coordinate 59,155, forward strand.
GCCCGACTCCACATTGAGCTTCACTGACTGCTTTCGTTGGAGCTCCACCATGTCCGAACCTCTCGTCATCCCCTGCCCCCACTGCAACGGCCTCAACCGCATCCCCGGCGAACGCCTGGGCGATGCGCCCAAATGCGGGCGCTGCAAGCAGCCGGTTTTACTGAACAAACCGTTTGAGCTGAAGCAAGGCGACTACGCCAGCCAGGTCAAAGGCGATTTGCCGTTGCTGGTGGATGTGTGGGCCGACTGGTGTGGGCCGTGTAAATCGTTTGCACCGGTGTTCGAACAGGCGGCTGGGCAGTTGGCGGGTAAGTGCCGGTTGGCCAAGCTGGACAGCGAAGCCAATCAGCAGTTGTCGGCGCAGTTGGGGATTCGCTCGATTCCCAGCTTGATTCTGTTCAAGAACGGCCGCGAAGTGGCGCGCCAGAGTGGGGCGTTTCCGTTGCCCCAGTTGATGAGCTGGTTGCGCAGTCAGGGGGTGTGAGCCACCGGGGCTTCACGGTCCATCATCTGGCCGACCAGCAGCACGCCCAGTTCGCTCAATTGGTGGATCGCCAGTGCCACGTCGCGGTGTTCGCCGGTGAGGTCGTTGGACAGGTTGAGCAACAGGGTGCGGACGGAGGAGAAGGTTTCGTAGCTGTTGAGGACGAGGGTTTCGGTGGGGAGGTTGGGTGCCACATTGAAAAGATTAATAGACATGCATTTGTTCTCTGATAGGGCTGCCACCTTTTCGCTACTAAACGAAGGGCGGCAGCTGTACGCAGGTTAGTAGACCGGAGAACAAAGCAAAGACCGGCGCACCCGAAAGTGCCCTGCGCACAGCCACCATAAGATAGGCGATAAAACGCCATGCTTTTAGGGCGGTGTAAATGCTTTGGTCGGTTGGGCTACTAAACCCGATCACTGAACATTCAGTGACCGAAGAACCTTAAGAGACATCCCTCCAGACGCACAAGCCAGCGGATTCTGGAGTACCTGTAGGCAACGTTACAAGGCTTAACCCCTATAGCCAGACCCTTCCTACACCCCCTGTAAGAAGGATCGACATCAATCACGCGTTTTCCAGCAGGTTATGCAACTCCACAAACTGCTGCGTCAGCTTATGCCGTGGGTCCAGGTGGATCAGCGGCTTGCTCTCCTGGTGCGACTCACGCATGCGCACGGAGCTGGCCAGGTACACCGGCAATACCGGCAAGCCTTCTGCAATCAACTCATCAAGCATTTGCTGTGGCAAGGTCGCGCGGGCCTGGAACTGGTTGACCACGATGCCTTCCACTTCGAGGCCTTCGTTGTGGTCTTCCTTCAGCTCTTCGATTTCCGCCAGCAGGCCATAAAGGGCCTGGCGCGAGAAGCTGTCGCAATCGAAGGGTATCAGCACGCGATCAGCGGCAATCAGCGCCGAAACCGCATAAAAATTCAGGGCTGGCGGTGTATCCAGGTAGATCCGGTCGTAATCCTCGCTCAGATCATCCAGCAGCTTTCGCAGCTTGTTGATCTTGTGCTTGGCCTCAAGCTTGGGCTGCAGGTCGGCCAATTCCGGGGTTGCGGTGATGACGTGCAGGTTGTCGAACGGGGTTTCGTAGATATCCACCTTGTTCTTCTTGGAAAACGGCCCGGAAGACAGGGTTTGCTTGAAAAAATCCGCGATACCCATGGGGATATCGTCGCCGGTCAGCCCCGTGAGGTACTGGGTTGAGTTGGCTTGTGCATCGAGGTCCACCAACAGGGTTCGATAACCTTCGCTGGCGCTGACTGCCGCCAGGTTGCAGGCAATGCTGGACTTGCCAACCCCGCCTTTCTGATTGAACACCACACGCCGCATGGAAAAACCTCCGTGTATCAATGAATGTCCGAGTGTAGAGGGCAAAAGCGCCTGTTAGCTACCTCGTTCATCCATGCACTGCTGCATCACGGGCGATGGGCGACTTGTCTGTCATACGCAACCGACAGATTAAAAAGAACGGTCCGACAATCCAATCAGGCCCCTGGTAAAGGACAATCTGTAAATCCTTTCCACTATTTTGTAATCAACCGTGCACAAATCTTTACCAAAGTTTGCTAGAACCCCACGGCACCGGGATAATGCGCGCCATTCGACTATTGTTCCCTGTCCCGGTATTCGGGGCCAAAAGTCGCACATGGAAGCCCGCAGGGGCGGGATAACTTCTCAGTGATCAACTTCAACATCGCCCAATGGCGCGCCTGGGCCCCAGGGCTCGATAGCGTGGACGACTGGCGCGCCTGGTGCCAGGCCCCGGTGTTGCTGCCCGCCAGCGATGCCAGCCCTGATGTGTCGTTCCTGCCGGCCATGCAGCGCCGCCGCCTGAGCCGCCTGGCGCGCATGGCGTTCAGCGTGGGCTGGCCACTGGCCGAGGGTTTGCAGGACCTGCCGCTGGTGTTTGTCTCCCGGCATGGCGAGACCCCGCGCACCCTCGACATCCTCAGTGACCTGGCCAACGACCAGCCGCTGTCGCCGACCCAGTTCAGCCTGTCGGTGCACAACGCGGTGATTGGCCTGTGGTCGATCCTGCGCAATGAAACCAGCGAAATGACCGCCCTCGCCGCCGCGGGCGATGGTCTGGAACACGGCATGCTCGAAGCCGCCGCCCTGCTCAACGAAGGTGCCCCGGCCGTATTGCTGGTGATCACCGAAGAACAGCCGCCCGAGGCGTACGCCAGCTGGATTGTCGACGTGCCCTTCCCCTACGCCCTTGGCCTGCTGCTGACGCCGGGCGACGAGTGGCAGCTGGAACTGAACAGCGGCACTGTCCAACCCACTCAAACCCAGTGGCCCCACGCCCTGAACCTGCTGCGCACCCTGCTCACCGAACAGGTCGCCTGCCAACATGCCTGGAAGAACCGTGTATGGAACTGGCAACGCAAGCCCTGAACGAAAAACCACGGGACGCCTACTACTGGCGCCTGTTCGCTACCGCCGCCAGCTTCGCGCTGTTCGGCTTCGGCGGCCTGTGCCTGCGTTTGCTGGTGTTTCCGTTGCTCAGTTGCCTGCCAGGGGACGCTGCCAAACACCGCAACCGCGCCCGCCACACGATCAGTTGGCTGTTCTGGTTCTTCATTCGCCTGATGCAGCGCGCCGGCGTGCTCACCTACAGCGTCGAAGGCGCGGAAAACCTCGGCCGCCCAGGCCAGATGATCATCGCCAACCACCCGTCGTTGATCGACGTGGTGTTCCTGATCGGCCTGGTGCGCCAGGCCAATTGCGTGGTCAAGCAAAGCCTGTGGCAGAACCCCTTCACCCGTGGGCCGGTGCGCGACGCGGGCTATATCAGCAACGACGGCAGCGCCGAAATGCTTGATGCGGCGGCGGATGCCCTGCGCGGCGGCCAGACCCTGATCATCTTTCCCGAAGGCACCCGCACCACACCCGGCGCGGCGCCTGCCTTTCATCGCGGCGGCGCCGCCATTGCACTGCGCGGTGCGACAATCATCACCCCCGTGGTGATCAAGGTCAGCCCCACTACGCTGACCAAGGCCGAACCCTGGTATCGCATCCCAAAATGCCGCGTGCACTTCAGTTTGCGGGTGGGTGCCGATATAGAACCACAGGCGTTCGCATCAAAGGGGCCCGCGCCCCAAGCCTCACGCAAGCTCAACGATTACCTGCACCACTATTTTACTAAGGAGCTCGCCGAAGATGAGCGACCAACACCGCCTTGAGCACGACATAAAGACGCTGATCATCGAGGCCCTGGGCCTGGAAGACATCAGCGTCGACGACATCGGCAGCGAGCAGACCCTGTTCGGCGAAGGCCTCGGCCTGGATTCGGTAGACGCCCTGGAATTGGGCCTGGCGATCCAGAAAAAGTACGGTATCAAGATCGATGCCGACGCCAAGGACACCCGCAATCACTTCACCAACGTGGCCAGCCTTGCGGCGTTCGTCACGGCCAGACAGGCAGCTTGAGACCGGACCATGCAAACTCGTGACGATATTTTCAACACCTTGCGCGACGCCTTGGTGGAACTGTTTGAACTGCCGCCGGAACGCGTCACCCTTGACGCCAACCTGTACCAGGACCTGGAAATCGACAGCATCGATGCCGTCGACTTGATCGACCATATCAAGCGCCAGACCGGCAAGAAGATCGCCGCCGAAGAATTCAAGGCCGTGCGCACCGTCAACGACGTGGTTGAGGCGGTGTACCGTCTGGTCACGCCTGCCGCATGAGCCGGCTGATCGGCCTTGGCCTGTTGTTGGCGGGGCTGCTGTACCCCTTTGCGGTGTATTACGGCACCGAACACTTCGCACCGTGGCAATTCGGCCTGCTGCTCGGCAGTTTGTGGCTGCTGCGCGCGCTGACCGGTGCGCGACGCCCCGGCAGCCGCTGGATGGCAGTGGCGGTGATCGTGTTCTGCCTGCTGCTGGCCTGGTTCGACAACCCCCGCTTGCTGCGCTGGTACCCGAGCCTGGTCAGCGGGTTCATGCTGGCGTTGTTCGGCTTGAGCCTCAAATACGGCCCGCCGATGGTCGAGCGCCTGGCGCGCATGACCGACCCGGTGCTGCCCCCGCATGCCATTGTGTATACCCGCCAGGTCACCGTGGTGTGGAGCGTGTTTTTTCTGTGTAATGGCCTGCTCGCCGCCGCCCTCACCCTGTGGGCGCCGCTGAGCTGGTGGACGTTGTACAACGGCCTGATCGCCTACGGGCTGATGGGGCTGTTGTTTGCCGTGGAATGGCTGGTACGACAAAGGGTTCGAGGCCGCGTATGAATGGGTTGAAACTTGAGCACTTGCTGCTTGAGCCGCTGGAACAGCGTCCGGTCACCACCGAACCTGCAATGAATCATGCTCAATTATGGGAGCATTCCCTGAGCCTGGCCGCAGGCCTGCAAGCACGCGGTATCCAGCGCCTGGCCGTATACCTGGAAGACGCCGGCCTGCTGGCGATTGCCCTGCTGGGCGCCTGGCGCGCCGGGGTCAGCGTATTGCTGCCCGCCGACCTGCAACCTCAGACCCGCCAACGCTGGGACGAGGCCGTCGATGCCTGGCTGACCGAAGCGGCAGACCTGGACGCGCTGTACCAGGCGCCACTGACCGCTGCCGCACTTGATCTGGACGCTTGCCACCTGAGCCTTTGCACCTCCGGTTCCAGCGGCGAGCCCAAGCGCATCGACAAGACCCTGCGCCAACTGGCCAACGAGGTCGAAGCCCTGGAAACCCTGTGGGGACCGGACCTCAAGGACGCCTGCATCATCGGCAGCGTCGCCACCCAGCATATCTACGGCTTGCTGTTCCGCGTGCTGTGGCCGCTGTGCGCCGGCCGTACCTTCGTGCGCAAGCAACTGGCCTTCCCTGAAGACTTGCAGCGCGCCAGCCGCGAGCAGGCCCGGTTCGCCTGGGTCGCCAGCCCGGCGTTGCTCAAGCGCATGGGCGACAACCTCGACTGGCCGGCGCTGAGCCAGGTGTCACGGGTGTTTTCCTCTGGCGGCGCATTGCCGGTGGAAGCCGCTGGCAGCCTGTACGACCGTTTGCAACAGTGGCCCACAGAAATCCTCGGCAGCTCGGAAACCGGCGGTATCGCCTGGCGCCAGGGTGCGCAGCCGTGGCAGCCGTTTGCCGACGTGCACCTGAGCCAGGACGCCGACGGCGCCCTGCGCATCGCTTCACCGTATCTGCCTGAAGGGCACGTCGAACAAACCGCCGACGCTGCGCGCATCCATGCCGATGGCCGTTTCGAGTTGCTCGGGCGCCTGGATCGCATCGTCAAGCTGGAAGAAAAACGCATCTCCCTGCCCATGCTCGAACACGCATTGATGACCCACCCGTGGGTCGCGGAAACGCGCCTGGGTGTGGTGCAGGAAAACCGCGCGTCCCTTGGCGCCCTGGTGGTGTTGAGTGCCGAAGGCCTGCACGCCTTGCGCAATCAGGGGCGGCGCACGCTCACCCAAACCCTGCGCCAACACTTGAGCCAACATTGCGAAGCCCTGGCGCTGCCGCGGCGCTGGCGCTTGCTGAGACAGTTGCCGCTGAACAGCCAAGGCAAACTGCCCCAGGCGCAGGTCGAGGCGCTGTTGTTGGCACCACGACCGAAAGCCCCGGAAGTACTGGAGCAGGTCGAAGCCGATGGCGAATGGACCTTGCAACTGAGCGTCCCGCCAGACCTGGCCTATTTCAGCGGGCACTTTCCGGTCACCCCAGTATTGCCGGGCGTGGTGCAGGTGGAATGGGCGTTCAACCTGGGCCAGCAACTGCTCGATTTACCGGCAACGTTTGCCGGGATGGAAGTGCTCAAGTTCCAGCAATTGGTCCGCCCCGGCGATGCAATAGAGCTGCATCTGCGCTTCGACCGGGAGCGCGGCAAGTTGTACTTCGCCTACCGCAACGGCGTCGCGGCCTGCTCCAGCGGCCGGATTTTGTTGGAGATGCCAAGTGAGTAGATTTCTGTGGCGAGGGAGCTTGCTCCCGCTGGAGTGCGAAGCGCTCCCAACCCAGGCACCTCATTTTTCCTGGACGTTCTCGGTCGCCTGGATTGGGGCTGCTGCGCAGCCCAGCGGGAGCAAGCTCCCTCGCCACAGGGGGCCATCTCATGCATAACCCCTGCGCCCTGATCCCGGTCTACAACCACGAAGCCGCCGTACCCGCCGTGGTCCGGAGTCTGTTGAACAGTGGCCTGCCCTGCCTGCTGGTGGACGATGGCAGCAGCCCGGCCTGCGCCGCCGTGCTGGCGCAACTGGCCACCTTGGAAAACGTCATGCTGCTGACCCTGCCCACCAACCAGGGCAAGGGCGGTGCCGTGATGGCCGGTTTCCGCGAGGCCGCACGCCTGGGCTTCAGCCACGCCCTGCAAGTCGACGCCGACGGCCAGCACGATCTGCGCGAGGTCGAGACCTTCCTCGACACCTCGCGCCGACATCCCGACGCCATTATCTGCGGCTACCCCGAATACGACGACAGCGTGCCCAAAGGCCGCCTGTACGCGCGCTACCTGACCCACGTGTGGGTATGGATCAACACCTTGTCGCTGCAAATCCGCGACTCGATGTGCGGCTTTCGCGTGTACCCGCTGGCGCCAGTGCTGGCGCTGATGGACTCGGCCTACATCGGCACACGCATGGATTTCGACTCCGACATCCTGGTGCGCCTGGCCTGGCGGAACCAGCCGATGCGTTGGTTGCCGACCCAGGTGCACTACCCGGCCGACGGCCTGTCACACTTCCGGTTGTTCCGCGACAACGTACGCATCTCGGCCATGCACACCCGGTTGTTCTTCGGCATGTTGGTACGCGCGCCGATGATCCTGTGGCGACGGTGGCAGGCATGAGCGACAGCGGCAAACACTGGGCCGACCGCGAGGAACGCGGCAGCTATTGGCTGATGAAACTCACCGCCTTCGCCGCCAAGGTCCTTGGCCGCCGTCTGCTGAGCCCGGTGCTGTACGGCATCGTGTTGTACTTCTTCCTGTTTGGCCGCACCGCGCGCCGCAGCGCCTGGCAATACCAGCAGCGCCTGGCCGACTGGAGCGGGCGCGACGAGCTGCGCCCCAGCCACTGGAAAGTCTTCGGCCAGTTCATGGCGTTTGCCGACTCGCTGCTCGACAAACTCGACGTGTGGAACGGCAAGCTGCGCCTGGAGCAGATCGAGATCAACGACCCGGCGCAATTGCGCGGGCAACTACGCGGCGAGCGCGGGCAGATGCTGGTGGGCGCGCACCTGGGCAACCTGGAAGTGTGCCGCGCCCTCGCCGAGATTGGCGAGCAAGTCACCATGAACGTACTGGTGCACACCAAGCACGCCGAGCAATTCAACCGCCTGCTGGGCGAAGCCGGGGCAACCCACTTGCGCCTGATCCAGGTCAGCGAGTTGGACCCGGCCACCATGCTGCTGCTCAGCCAGCGCCTGGACGACGGCGAATGGCTGGCAATCGCCGGCGACCGCGTGCCGCTGCACGGCGGGCGCACGGTGCGCGTGGACTTCCTCGGCCACGACGCCGCCTTCCCCCAAGGCCCATGGCTGCTGGCCGGCCTGCTCAAATGCCCGGTGAACCTGCTGATGTGCCTCAAGCACAACGGCCGCTACCGCCTGAGCATTGAGCCGTTCGCTGAATTGATCGAATGGAAACGCAACACCCGCGAGCAGGTCATAGCCCTGTGGACCGCGCGCTACGCCGCACGCCTGGGCCAGTTCTGCCTGGAAGCGCCCCAACAATGGTTCAACTTTTACCCTTTCTGGAAGACCGATGACGACGCATCTTGAGCCGGTAACCTTTGGCGAACGCGCTTTGCGCATCGAAGACGTGCTGGCCCTGGCCAACCGTCAGGCGCAGACCCAATTGCAGAGCGACGCCGCGTATCGCCAGCGCATTGCCAAGGGCGCGCAGTTCCTCGATTCGCTGCTGGACAAGGAAGGCGTGATCTACGGCGTGACCACCGGCTACGGCGACTCCTGCGTGGTGGCCGTGCCGTTGCAGCACGTCGAAGCATTGCCGCGTCATCTGTACACCTTCCACGGTTGTGGCTTGGGCAAGTTGCTCGACGCCCAGGCCACCCGCGCGGTGCTGGCGGCGCGATTGCAGTCGCTGTGCCACGGCGTGTCCGGCGTGCGCGTGGAGTTGCTGGAGCGTCTGCAGGCGTTCCTCGAACACGACGTGCTGCCGCTGATCCCGGAAGAAGGCTCGGTGGGCGCCAGCGGTGACCTGACCCCGCTGTCCTACGTGGCCGCGACCCTGTCCGGGGAACGCGAAGTGATGTTCCGTGGCGAACGTCGCCAGGCGGCCGACGTGCACCGCGAGCTGGGCTGGGAACCGCTGGTGCTGCGCCCCAAGGAAGCCCTGGCCTTGATGAACGGCACCGCCGTGATGACCGGCCTGGCCTGCCTGGCCTTCGCCCGCGCCGACTACCTGCTGCAACTGGCCACGCGCATCACCGCGCTGAACGTGGTGGCGCTGCAAGGCAACCCGGAACACTTCGACGAGCGCCTGTTCGCCGCCAAGCCGCACCCTGGGCAAATGCAAGTCGCCGCCTGGCTGCGCAAGGACCTGGCGATCGACGCGCCGACCGCGCCGTTGCATCGCCTGCAGGACCGTTACTCGCTGCGCTGCGCGCCCCACGTACTCGGCGTGTTGGCCGACAGCCTGAACTGGCTGCGCTCGTTCATCGAGATCGAGCTGAACAGCGCCAACGACAACCCGATCATCGACGCTGAAGAAGAGCGCGTGCTGCACGGTGGGCATTTCTACGGCGGGCACATTGCCTTCGCCATGGACAGCCTCAAGACCCTCGTGGCCAACGTCGCTGACCTGCTCGACCGCCAGCTCGCGTTGCTGGTGGACGTGCGCTACAACCACGGCCTGCCGAGCAATCTGTCCGGCGCGCCAGCCGACCGCGCCATGATCAACCACGGCTTCAAGGCCGTGCAGATCGGCACCAGCGCCTGGACCGCCGAAGCCTTGAAAAATACGATGCCGGCCAGCGTGTTCTCGCGCTCCACCGAGTGCCACAACCAGGACAAAGTGAGCATGGGCACCATCGCCGCCCGCGATGCGATCCGTGTGTTGGAGCTGACCGAACAGGTCGCCGCCGCCACGCTGCTCGCCGCCAACCAAGGCGTGTGGCTGCGCGCCCAGGCCGAAGATGCACGCCCATTGCCGCCCGCGCTGGCCGCGATGCACGAAGAACTGGCCAAGGACTTCCCTCCCGTCATTGAAGACCGCGCCCTTGAAGGCGAACTGCGCCTGTGCCTGCAACGCATTGCCGAGCAACACTGGAGGCTGCATGCGTAGCCAGGGCGTGCTGCATTGCGACACTGAAATCCTCGTGCCGTTTTTTGACGTCGACACCATGAATGTGGTGTGGCACGGGCATTACGTGAAGTACCTGGAAGTGGCGCGCTGCGCGTTGCTGGACAAGATCGGCCACAACTACACGGCAATGCTCGACTCCGGCTACGCCTGGCCGGTGATCGACATGCAGCTGCGCTACGTGCGCGGCGCAGTGTTCGGCCAGACCCTCAACGTGCGCGCCAGCCTGGTGGAGTGGGAGAACCGTTTGAAGGTCAACTACCTGATCACCGACCGAGACAGTGGCGAACGGCTGACCCGTGCCAGCACCGTGCAGGTGGCGGTGGAAATCGCCGGTCACGAGATGCAGTTGGCCTCGCCCAAAGTATTCACCGACGCCGTCGAAAAGGCCCTGTCATGAAATGGATCACCTTTCTGGGGGCGCTGCTGCTGTCGCTGCAAGCCCACGCCTTCGATCTGCAACAGCTCAGCGAGCAGTTGGCCAAACACAGCGTGATCCACGGCAGCTTCACCCAGGAAAAACACCTGCGCGCCCTGCCCCAGCCCTTGGTCAGCAAAGGCACCTTCGTCCTCGCCAAGGACCACGGCCTGCTGTGGCTGCTGAAAACCCCATTGCAACAGGACTACCGCATCAGCGCCCAGGGCATTGCCCGCCGTGACGCCAATGGCTGGCAACTGCTGCCGAACAAGAGCGCCGGCGCCGAGCAGAATCGCCTGTTCCTCGCCGTGCTCCAGGGCGACAGCAGCGGCTTGCAGCGTGACTTCGACTTGCAGCTGCAAGGCGAGGCGAAGCAATGGAAGCTCACGCTGATCCCGCGTTCACTGTTGCTCAAGCAGGTTTTCACCCAGATCAACATCGACGGTGGCGACTTGGTGCAGACCATCGAACTGCTGGAAACCCAAGGCGACAGCACTGTTTTGCGCATGCAGGACAGCACCGCCGGCCAACCCCTGAGCGAAGCGGAGCAACACGACTTTGCCCAGTGAGCGCCTGCTGCCGCGCCTGTTCCTGATCCTGCTGGTGGCCGTACTGGCCCTGGCCGGCTGGCAGTGGCGCCATGGCGCGCCGTTGTCGGCCAACCTGATGGAACTGGTGCCGGGCAACACGCCGGACGCCCTGGAACAGCAAGCCGAACAGCGCATGCAGGAACCGCTGAACCGCGAGATGCTGGTACTGGTAGGCCATGCCGATCGCCAGCAAGCCGTGGCAGTCGCCCAACAATTGGGCGAGCGCTGGCAGGCCAGCGGGCTGTTTGAAAAAGTGCAGTGGAACCTGCAAGCCGACTTGCCGGCACTGCGCGAGCAATTGCTGCGCGGGCGCCTGGCGATGCTCTCGGCCAAGGACCGCGAGCAGTTGATCGAACAGCCTGACGCGTTTATCCAACAGCGCGTGCAAGCGCTGTTCGACCCCTTTACCGGCTTCAGCCTGGTGCCGAGCCAGGACGACTGGCTGGGCCTCACCGGGCGTATCCAGAACAGCCAGCCGCAGCACGGCTCGGTGCAGCTGGATATCGGCAGCGGCGCGTTGATCGCCGATGCCGACGGCAAGAGCTGGGTACTGCTGCGTGCGCGCACCACCGGCAATGCCTTCGACATGAAACTGCCGCTGCAAGTGGCGGATTTGCTCCAGGCCAGTCGCGCGCAGGCCAGCGAACACGGCGCGCAATTACTCGCCGCCAGCGGCTTGCTCTACGCCGCCAATGGTCAGCAGCAAGCCACGCGGGAAATCACCTGGGTCGGCGGCGGCGCAACCGTCGGCATCTTGTTGTTGCTGTTGCTCGCCTTCCGCCGCTGGCGGGTGTTGCTGGCCTTTGTGCCGGTGCTGGTGGGCATGCTGTTTGGCGCGGTGGCCTGCGTGGCGCTGTTCGGCCATATGCACGTGATGACGCTGGTGCTGGGTTCCAGCCTGATTGGCGTGGCGGTGGATTACCCGCTGCATTACCTGTCGAAAAGCTGGAGCATGCAGCCGTGGCGCAGTTGGCCGGCGCTTCGCATCACCTTGCCGGGGTTGAGCCTGAGCCTGGCGACCAGTTGCATCGGCTACCTGGCGCTGGCCTGGACGCCATTCCCGGCATTAACGCAAATCGCCATCTTCTCAGCCGCCGGCCTGGTCGGTGCCTACCTGTCCGCCGTGTGCCTGTTGCCGGCGCTGCTCAAGGGCGTCGAGTTGCGCCCGGCGCAATGGCCGCTGCGCATCGCGCAATGCCTGTGGTTGGTGCGCGAATCGCTGCTCAAGCGCGTGCCGAGCGCGGTCCTGCTGGCGCTGGTGCTGCTGTTTTGCGCCGGTGGCCTGTGGCACTTGAACAGCAAAAACGATATCCGCCAATGGATCGGCGCGCCGCCGCAGTTACTGCAAGAGGCGCAGGCCGTGGCGCGAATCACCGGGTTCCAGCCCACCAGCCAGTTCTTCCTGGTACGGGCGGACAACCAGCAACAGTTGCTGGAGCGTCAGAGCGCGTTGGCGCAGCGCCTCGATCAGTTGGTGAACATGGACAAGCTCCAGGGCTACCTGGCGCTCAATCAATTGGTCAGCCAGCCCGCCGAACAGCAACAACTGCGTGATGCGCTGAACAACCTGGCGCAACACTGGCAGCCGCTACTGGACCTCGGCGTGCCCGCCAGCGCCCTGCAAGCTGAAGTCGCGCACCTGCAAGCGCTGCCCACCCAAGACATCGATGCCGCGCTGGCCGGCCCGATGGCCGAGCCTTGGCGCACGCTGTGGCTCGGCAAAGTCGAGGGCGGCGTGGCGGCCATGGTCAGCCTGCAAGGCCTGAACAACCCCGCCTTGCTGCGCGTACAGGCTTTGGATTTACCGGGCGTGCAACTGGTGGATCGCCTGGGCGACTTGAACCGGGTGTTCGCCGACACACAGATCAGCGCCGCTGAATTGAAGTTGATGTCTTGCGTGCTGATCGTGTTGCTGCTGATCCTGCCGTTCGGTTTCGGCGGGGCCTTGCGCATCGTCGCCTTGCCGCTGCTGGCAGCCCTGTGCAGCCTGGCCAGCCTCGGTTGGCTCGGCCAGCCGCTGACGCTGTTCAGCCTGTTCGGCCTGCTGTTGGTCACGGCCATCAGCGTCGACTACGCGATCCTGATGCGCGAGCAAATCGGCGGTCCTGCGGTCAGTCTCTTGGGAACATTGTTGGCAGCGCTGACGACCTGGTTGTCGTTTGGGCTGCTGGCGGTATCCAGTACACCGGCGGTGAGTAATTTCGGCTTATCGGTCAGCCTGGGCCTGGCATTCAGCTTTATGCTGGCACCCTGGGCCGGGCAACAGAAACACGCCTTATGAATGTGATTATCGCCAATGTGGCAAGGAGCCCTCGTGCCCACAGTTGAAATGGAACGTCGCCAGGTGGTGGTGATCGGTGCCGGACCGTCCGGGGCCATCGCCGCCGCGCTGTTAAAGCGCAAAGGGCATGATGTATTGATCATCGAGCGCCAGCATTTCCCGCGCTTCTCGATTGGCGAAAGCCTGCTGTCCCACTGCATCGACTTCATTGAAGAAGCCGGGATGCTCGACGCTGTGCAGGCCGCGGGGTTCCAGGTGAAAACCGGCGCCGCGTTCGCCTGGGGCGAGCGCTACAGCGCATTTGATTTCAGTGACACCTTCAGCAACGGCAAGCCGACCACCTTCCAGGTGCAGCGCGGCGAGTTCGACAAGTTGCTGGCCGATCAAGCCGCGCTGCAAGGCGTGGAGATCCGCTACGGCGAGACCATCGTCGGCGTGGACTTCCAGGGCGAATCCCGTTACCTGCACGTACGCCGCGAGAACGGCACCGAGTACCACCTCAAGGCCAAGTTTGTGCTCGACGCCAGCGGCTATGGCCGCGTGCTGCCGCGCCTGCTGGACCTGGATCTGCCGTCCGACTTCCCCGTACGCCAGGCGGTGTTCACCCACGTCGAAGACCGCATCGAACATCAAGGCTTTGATCGCAGCAAGATTCTGGTGACCACCCATCCAACCCAGCGTGATATCTGGTTCTGGACCATTCCGTTCAGCAACGGACGTTGCTCGGTGGGCGTGGTCGCGGCCAAGGAGCATTTCGACGGCCGTGATGGCGACCTCGACGCCTGCCTGCGCGGCTTTATCAATGAAACCCCAAGCCTTGCCGGCGTGCTGCAAAACGCCGTATGGGACACCCCGGCGCGCACCCTCGGCGGCTACGCGGCCAACGTCAAAACCCTGCACGGGCCGGGCTTTGCCTTGCTGGGCAATGCGGCAGAATTCCTCGACCCGGTGTTTTCGTCCGGGGTGACCATCGCCATGCGTTCGGCAAGCATGGCGGCCGCTGTGCTGCACCGTCAGCTCAAGGGCGAAACCGTGGACTGGGAAAACGAGTTTGCCGTGCCCTTGAAACGCGGCGTGGACACGTTCCGCTGCTACGTCGAAGGCTGGTACGCCGGGACGTTCCAGGATGTGATCTACCATCCGGACAGCTCGCCGGAGATTCGCCGGATGATCTGCTCGATCCTCGCCGGCTACGCGTGGGATGAGCGCAACCCGTTTGTCAGCGAGCCCAAGCGGCGGTTGCGGATGCTGTCGGAGATTTGTGCGAGTGAGCCGGTATGACTAGCCAGTACCTGAGTAAAAACTACGTCGAAGAAACCAGGTTCGGCTTCTGGTTCCTGCGCAGCCACACCTGGCAGCACCATGTGCTGCGCGTGGCGATCAACGACCTGCGCAGCCTGTTTACCGACCCCTTGCCAGAGGCGCCGGTATTGCTCGACGCTGGTTGTGGCCAGGGCAAGTCGTTCCAGTACTTGCAGCAGGTGTTCGCCCCCGAGCGCCTGATCGGCCTGGACGCCGACCCGCACAGCCTGGAGCTGAGCCGTGAAGAAGCCCAGCGCCAAGGCTTGGCCATCGAGCTGATCGGCAGCGACTGCGCCACCTTGCAAGTGCCGGACGCCAGCGTCGATATCCTGTTCTGCCACCAGACCTTCCACCATCTGGTCGAGCAGCACCGTGCGCTCAAAGAGTTCTACCGCGTGCTCAAGCCGGGCGGATACCTGCTGTTTGCCGAATCCACCGAAGCCTATATCGACACCTGGGTGATTCGCTGGCTGTTCCGCCACCCGATGCATGTGCAGAAAAGCGCCGAAGAGTACCTGGAGATGCTCCGCGAGCAGGGCTTTGAATTTGGCCCGCAGAACGTCTCGTACCCGTACTTGTGGTGGAGCCGTTCCAGCGATTTCGGCCTGCTGGAACGTTGGGGCCTGCGCAAGGCGCCGCAAGTAGGCCAACGCGAGGAAACCCTGGTCAACTGCGTGGCACGCAAACCGCTGACGAGTGCCGCCCCATGATGCGCATGCTGTTGATCGGCTGCCTGTTGCTGCTGAGCGCCTGCGCCAGCCAGGCGCCGCTGCCTGAGAAAACCCCAACCTTGGCCTTGCCGCTGCAATTGCATGTGCAGCGCCTGGCCGACGGGCAGAGCCAGGACTGGCTGTTGGTGATCCAGCGCGAAAGCGGCGGAATTCGCTGGTCGATGATGGACCCGCTGGGCATCCCCCAGGCCCGACAAAAACTGATCGATGGCGAGTGGCAGGCCGACGGCTTGCTGCCGCCCAATCCCCAGGCGCGCGAGCTGTTTGCCGCGTTGCTGTTTGCCCTGACGTCGGCGGACGACGTGCGCGCGCTCTACCCCAGCGCCCAGGCCATGGACCTGACGCGCACCCTGCCGGGGCATTGGCAGATCGTGTATCAATCGTCCGAGGTCTTCAGCGTGAACATGACCGGCCAGCCGTTGAGCTACCGCATCACGCCGCTCGGGGCCGCCCGATGAGCGCCTACCTCAACGCCCTGGGCGTGATCTGCGCCCTCGGCCGAGGCCAGGATGAAGTCAGCCGCAGCCTGTTTGCCGGTGACTGCTCCGGCATGCGCGCCGAAAGCGGCTGGGTGCCGGAACGCGTGTTGCCGGTAGCCGGTGTGCACGGCGAGCTGGCGACCATCCCCGCCGAACTGGGCCAGCAAAGCAGCCGCAATAACCAGTTGCTGCTGGAAGCGGCGTTGCAGATTGAAGGCGATATCCGCCAGGCGATCCACACCTACGGTGCATCACGTGTCGGCGTTGTACTCGGCACCAGCACCTCGGGCATCGACGAAGCCAGTCGCGGCATTGCGCATTTTTTGCGCGAGCACCAGTTCCCCGGCGACTACGACTACCAGCAGCAGGAACTCAGCGCCCCGGCGAATTTCCTCGCCGACTGGCTGCAACTGAGCGGCCCGGCCTATGTGATCTCCACCGCCTGCACCTCCAGCGCCCGCGCCTTGATGAGTGCCCAGCGCCTGCTGGACCTGGGTGTGTGCGATGCGGTGATCTGCGGCGGCGTCGACAGCCTGTGCAAGCTGACCCTCAACGGTTTCAGCTCATTGGAAGCGGTCTCGAACGAGCGCTGCAATCCGTTCTCGGTGAACCGCAACGGCATCAACATCGGCGAAGCGGCCGTGCTGTTCCTGATGAGCAAGGAACCCGCGCCCATCGCCCTGCTGGGCAGCGGTGCCAGTTGCGATGCGCACCATATCTCCGCGCCAGAACCCACCGGCAAAGGCGCGTTGCAATCCATGCGCAAGGCCTTGGCCAGCGCCCGATTGCAGCCTGAGCAGATCGGCTACCTGAACCTGCACGGCACCGCCACCCAACATAACGACGCCATGGAAAGCCTGGCCGTCGCCAGCCTGTTTCCGAACGGCGTGGCCTGCTCATCAACCAAACCCATGAGCGGCCACACCCTCGGTGCAGCCGGTGCGCTGGAAGCGGCGTTCTGTTGGTTGAGCCTGGCTCACAACCGCGTCCCGCCCCACGTGTGGGACGGCCAGGCCGACGCGGCCCTGCCCGCCTTGCAGTGGGCGCAGGCCTCGGAAACCCTGGGAAAGCGCTGCCTGATGAGCAATTCATTTGCCTTCGGCGGCAACAACGTCAGCCTGATTATCGGAGAGGCCCCATGATCGCTTGGCCACTCGCTGAACTGCTGCCCCATGCGGGCGACATGATCCTGATCGACCAGGTGCTGTCGTTCGATGAAGAGCAGATCCACACCCGCGTCAGCGTCAAACCTGGCGGCCTGTTCAACCGCGCGGACGGCAGCCTGCCGGCCTGGGTCGGCATCGAGTTGATGGCGCAAAGCGTCGCCGCCTACGCCGGTTGCCGCGCGCGCCAGAAAGGCGAAGCGGTGGAACTGGGCTTCCTGCTCGGCACACGTAAGTTCGAGTGCAACGTGGAGTACTTCCCGGCCGGCGCCGAGCTGGCGATCCACAGCCTGCGCTCCCTGGAAGACGACAACGGCATGGGTGTGTTCGAATGCCACCTGACCGGCGACGGGATCCAGGCCAGCGCCCGCTTGAACGTATTTCGACCGCCCCAGGCGGCCAACTATTTAGATGAATCGAAGGACGTAACGCCATGACTGAATCCGTACTGGTCACCGGCTCCAGCCGTGGCATCGGCCGCGCCATCGCCCTGCGCCTGGCCCAGGCCGGGCATGACATCGTGCTGCATTGCCGCAGCGGTCGTAGCGACGCCGATGCAGTGCAGACCGAGGTTGAAGCCCTGGGCCGCAAGGCGCGGGTGCTGCAATTCGATGTGGCGGATCGGGCTGCGTGCAAGGAAATCCTCGACGCTGACGTCGAGCAACACGGCGCTTATTACGGCGTGGTGCTCAATGCCGGCCTGACCCGTGACGGCGCCTTCCCGGCCTTGTCGGAAGACGATTGGGACGTGGTGATGCGCACTAACCTCGACGGTTTCTACAACGTGCTGCACCCGGTGATGATGCCGATGATTCGTCGTCGCGCGGCCGGACGCATCGTGTGCATCACCTCGGTTTCCGGGCTGATCGGCAACCGTGGGCAGGTCAATTACAGCGCCTCCAAAGCCGGTCTGATTGGTGCGGCCAAGGCCCTGGCCATCGAGCTGGGCAAGCGCAAGATCACCGTCAATTGCGTCGCCCCCGGCTTGATCGACACCGCCATGCTGGATGAAAACGTGCCGGTGGAGGAACTGATGAAGATGATCCCGGCACAACGCATGGGCACGCCGGAAGAGGTGGCCGGTGCGGTGAATTTCCTGATGTCGGCCGAAGCCGGTTACATCACGCGCCAGGTCTTGGCCGTGAATGGAGGCCTGTGCTGATGAAACGCGTCGTAGTGACCGGCATGGCCGGCATGACTTCCCTGGGCGGCGATTGGGCGACCATTTCCGCCAACTTCCGCGCCAACCGCAGCGGCATCCGGCGCATGGATGAGTGGGACCGCTTTACCGAACTGAACACGCGCCTGGCCGGACCGATTGACGACTTTGTCGTACCCGCGCACTGGACGCGCAAGCAACTGCGCAGCATGGGCCGGGTCTCGCGCCTGGCAGTGTGGGCGGCCGAGCAGGCGTTGCAGGACGCGGGCTTGCTGGGCGACGAGTCGATCAAGGACGGCCGCATGGGCGTGGCCTGTGGCTCGTCCACCGGCAGCACCGACGAGATCAAGGCGTTCGGCAATATGCTGCTGAACTCGGTGGCCGAGGGGCTGAATGCCAACTCCTATGTGCGCATGATGCCGCACACTACGGCGGCGAATATCAGCATCTTCTTTGGCCTGACCGGGCGGCTGATCCCCACGTCCAGCGCCT
The DNA here is from genome assembly GCF_013386605.1 of Pseudomonas sp. IPO3749. Taxonomy (NCBI): domain Bacteria; kingdom Pseudomonadati; phylum Pseudomonadota; class Gammaproteobacteria; order Pseudomonadales; family Pseudomonadaceae; genus Pseudomonas; species Pseudomonas sp. IPO3749. Next base: position 77,527 of record NZ_JACARN010000014.1, read on the forward strand.
GCACCAGCGGCAGCCAGGGCATTGGTTACGCCTATGAAGCGATCAAGTTCGGCCGTCTGCCGCTGATGCTCGCCGGTGGCGCCGAGGAGCTGTGCCCCACCGAAGCCATGGTGTTTGACGCGCTCTACGCCACCAGCCTGAAAAACGACGCGCCGCAGACCAGCCCACGCCCCTACGACAGCGGCCGCGATGGCCTGGTGATCGGCGAAGGCGGCGGCATGCTGGTACTCGAAGAACTGGAACACGCATTGGCCCGTGGTGCGCATATCCACGCCGAGCTGGTCGGTTTTGGCAGCAACGCCGACGGCCAGCACACCACCCGCCCGGAACAGAAAACCATGCGCCGCGCGATGGAACTGGCCCTGGAGGATGCCGGGCTGGAACCCTCCGCAATCGGCTACGTGAACGGGCATGGCACCGCCACCGACCAAGGCGACATCGCTGAAACACTTGCGACCAGCAGCCTGTTCGGCAGCCGCATGCCTATCAGCTCGCAAAAGAGTTTCCTCGGTCACACCTTGGGCGCGTGCGGCGCGCTGGAGTCGTGGTTCAGCATCGAGATGATGAACCGCAACCAGTACGTGCACACCTTCAACCTGGATTCGGTCGACCCGCAATGCGGCGAGCTGGATTACCTGCAAGGTGAGTTCCGCGAGATGCACCACGACTACGTGATGAACAACAACTTTGCCTTTGGCGGCGTCAACACCTCGCTGATCTTCCGCCGCTGGTCCTGACTGTTAAATCGATTGGAGAATACGGAATGTCTTCCTTGCTACGCGTTACCTTGATCACCCTGGCCCTGTTGGTCACCGCCGGTTGTACCAACAAGCCGGTCCTCAACACCCAGCACGACCTGCCGGCCGACGCCCAGGTCAGCGAAGAAAAGTTGAAAACGGTGATCGTCAACGCCCTGCAAAAGCGCGAATGGACGGTACAACGCCTGAGCCCGCAGCTGGTACAGGCCGAGATCACCGTGCGTAACCAGTTTTACGCAGCCATCGACATCCGCTACACCCGCAACAGCTACGCCATCACCTACCGCGACAGTCGCGACCTGGGCTACAAGGACGGCAAGATCCATCGCAACTACAACCGTTGGGTGAACAATCTGGACAGCGACATCATGGCGGGTTTGCGCAGTAATGGCGTGAATGAGGTGGGGACGGCGGCGCAGTTGTTTGAGCAAACCGGCACCACCAAGTAAAACGAATTCAGGCTCTACAGAAACGACAAAGGGCGCCTTTCGGCGCCCTCTTCACAAACAGGTTGGCTTGTCATCGCCGCTTCCTGCCTGGCTCTGCGATTGCTGGTTGCCCAGGATCCTCAGAGTCTCACAAGCCCCTTTCGGGAACGTGGGCAGTATGCCTGAAAACATCCCTGAGGCAACCCGTGGCAAAGTGCCGATCTGACGACTAACGCAATACCTGTGGCGAGCGGGCTGTTGTGGTGAGCGGGCTTGTCCCGCGCTGGAGTGCGAAGCGCTCCCAAGATCTTTGGGGCCGCTACGCAGCCCAGCGCGAGCAAGCTCGCTCACCACAACAAGCCCGCTCGCCACAACAACCTGCCTGCCGGAAGCTATTGGGCAGCCTTGCGTGTCAACAACTCCACAAACGCCTCTGCCATCGGCGTCTGCGCGCCCTTGCGTTGCACCAGCCACACCGCCGTCATCGCCTCCTGGTCCAGCAACGTGCGATAGGCCACGCCATCAATGCGTATGCGCTGGTATGACGCCGGCAGCACCGACACGCCCAAGCCCGCCGCCACCAGGCCGATGATGGTCATCGCCTCCCCGGCCTCCTGGGCAAAGTGCGGGCTGAAGCCGGCATCACGCGCCAGGCTGAGCAACTGGGCATAGAGACCACTGCCGTAGGTGCGTGGGAAAAATACAAACGGTTCCTGCGCCAGTTGCGCCAGGTGCAAGCCCCGTTCACTGCCCTCCACCAACGGATGGCCGGCATTCAACACCGCGACCAAGGGTTCGCGCATCAGCTCGACCACACTCAGCGAATCCGGCAATGGCAGCGGCCGCATCAGGCCCACTTGGATCGACTCATCCACCAGCGACTCGGCCACTTCGGTGCTGCTCATCTCCTGGAGGTTCAGATGCACCGCCGGAAACGCCTGGCGAAACGCAAAGATCGCCTGGGGAATGCTGGAATTGAACGGCGCCGACGAGGTGAAGCCAATCTTCAATTCGCCCAGTTCACCCAACTGCGCCCGGCGCGCTACGTCCGCCGCCTTGTCGACCTGTGCCAGCACCAATCGTGCCTCGTGCAGGAACAACCGCCCCGCTTCACTCAGTTCGACCCGACGATTGGTACGCTCAAACAACCGCGCCCCCACTTCCTGCTCCAGCGCCTGGATCTGCTGGCTCAGCGGCGGTTGCGAAATGCCCAGCACCTGCGCGGCCCGGCCGAAATGCAGTTCTTCGGCGACGGCGATGAAGTACCGCAAGTGACGCAATTCCATGGGAGCCTCATTAGGTCGTTAAAGCTATCAAACAGGTCGAACAATATATTGGAAAGAATCATTAGGGAGCTATATTCTTTTTTGCATTGCCTGTCCTGGCACGCTCTTCCTCCCCGAGGTCCCCGTGAAAGCTGCTGTTGCTCCACTCGCTCAAGACGTACCGCCCACCGCTCTGGATGAGGTGGTGGCCCAGCTCAATGACGAGTTCATCGAAAAAGGCACACCGATGTTCATGCGCACGGTGCTGGCGCTTTTCTCCGGTGGTTTCGCCACCTTTGCGCTGCTGTATTGCGTACAGCCGATGATGCCGGCGCTGTCCCAGGAGTTTTCCATCAATGCGGCACAAAGCAGCCTGATCCTGTCGGTGGCCACGGCGATGCTGGCGTGCGGTTTGTTGATCACCGGACCGATTTCCGACCGCCTGGGGCGCAAGCCGGTGATGGTCTCGGCGCTGTTCTGCGCCGCGCTGGCGACCATCGCCAGTGGTTTGATGCCGACCTGGGAAGGCATTCTGTTCATGCGCGCGCTGGTAGGCTTGTCACTGAGTGGCCTGGCCGCAGTGGCGATGACCTACCTGAGCGAAGAAATCCACCCGCAGCACATCGGCCTGGCCATGGGTTTGTACATCGGCGGTAACGCGATTGGCGGCATGAGCGGGCGCCTGATCATCGGCGTGTTGATCGACTTCGTCAGTTGGCACACTGCAATGCTGATCATCGGTGCCCTGGCGTTGATCGCCGCAACCGTGTTCTGGAAAATCCTCCCGGAATCGCGCAACTTCCGCGCCACCAGCCTCAAGCCGCGCAGCCTGGTGGATGGCTTCGTCATGCACTTCAAGGACGCAGGCCTGCCCTGGTTGTTCCTCGAAGCGTTCCTGCTGATGGGGGCGTTCGTGACGATGTTCAACTACATCGGCTATCGCCTGCTGGCCGATCCCTACGACCTCAGCCAGGCGTTGGTCGGCTTGTTGTCGCTGGTGTACCTCTCGGGTATCTACAGCTCGGCAAAAATCGGCTCCCTCGCAGACCGCCTCGGCCGCCGCCGCGTGCTGTGGGGCACCATCGTATTGATGCTGGCCGGCATGGCCCTGACCCTGTTCACCCCGCTGTGGCTGGTGGTGCCGGGCATGCTGATCTTCACCTTCGGCTTCTTCGGCGCCCACTCGGTAGCCAGCAGCTGGATCGGCCGCCGCGCGGTGAAAGCCAAGGGGCAGGCGTCGTCGCTGTACCTGTTCTGCTACTACGTGGGGTCGAGTATTGCGGGAACGGCGGGCGGGTTCTTCTGGCACTTTGCCGGGTGGAACGGCATCGGCGCGTTTATCGTGGCGCTGCTGATCGGCGCGTTGCTGGTGGCGTTGAAGTTGGCGAAGTTGCCGCCGTTGGGGAATGTGCAGGCCTGATACGGTGCTGCTTTAAAGTGGGAGCGGGCTTGCTCGCGAAGGCAGTGTATCAGTCATGAATAAATCAACTGACACTCCGCCTTCGCGAGCAAGCCCCCTCCCACATTTGTTTTGCGTGTTATTCGTGATACTGCGCCGACAACTCATGCACCGCACGCAGGAACGCGCCGGCATGCTCCGGGTTCACTTCCGGCGTGATGCCATGGCCCAAGTTGAACACGTGCCCGCTGCCCTTGCCGTAGCTGGCGAGGATGCGGCCGACTTCGCTGCGGATCGCTTCTGGCTTGGCATACAGCACGGTCGGGTCCATGTTGCCTTGCAGCGCGACGCGGTTGCCCACGCGTTGGCGGGCTTCGCCAATGTCACAGGTCCAGTCCAGGCCCAGGGCGTCGGCACCGGCGTCGGCAATGCTTTCCAGCCACAGGCCGCCGCCCTTGGTGAACATGATGACCGGCACTTTGCGGCCTTCGTGTTCGCGGATCAGGCCGCTGACGATTTTGCGCATGTAGGCCAGGGAGAATTCCTGGTACGCCGCCGCCGACAGGTTGCCGCCCCAGGTGTCGAAGATCTGCACCGCTTGCGCACCGGCCATGATCTGGCCGTTGAGGTAGGAGGTAACCGACTGCGCCAGCTTGTCCAGCAGCAGGTGCATGGCTTGCGGGTTGTCGTAGAGCATGGCCTTGGTCTTGCGGAAGTCTTTCGATGAACCGCCTTCGACCATGTAGGTGGCCAGGGTCCATGGGCTGCCGGAGAAGCCGATCAGCGGCACGCGGCCGTTGAGTTCGCGGCGGATGGTGCTCACGGCGTCCATCACGTAACCGAGGTCTTTGTGCGGATCCGGGATCGGCAGCGCTTCGATATCGGCCAGGGTGCTGACGACCTTCTTGAAACGCGGACCTTCGCCAGTTTCAAAGTACAGGCCTTGGCCCATGGCGTCAGGGATGGTGAGGATATCGGAGAAGAGGATGGCCGCGTCCAGTTGTGGGTAGCGGTCCAGCGGCTGCATCGTGACTTCGCAGGCGAACTCCGGGTTCATGCACAGGCTCATGAAGTCGCCGGCGTTGGCGCGACTGGCGCGGTATTCCGGCAGGTAGCGACCGGCTTGGCGCATCATCCACACAGGGGTGACATCCACGGGTTGCTTGAGCAGGGCACGAAGGAAACGGTCGTTCTTGAGGGCAGTCATGTCGGCATCCGCAAAAAAAGTGCGGGCATTTTCTCAGAGCCAGACGCAAAAGGCACGGTATGCGCCGTGCCTTTTGTCTATCGGGTCAATTTGTCGCGGATATCAGGGCTCAGACGCCCAGGTAATCCAGGATCCCTTCGGCGGCATTGCGCCCTTCGAAGATCGCCGTCACCACCAGGTCGGAACCACGCACCATGTCGCCACCGGCGAAGATCTTCGGGTTGCTGGTCTGATGCTTGTACTGGCCTTGTTCCGGGGCCACGACGCGGCCCTGGCTGTCGGTCTGGATCTGGAACTGTTCGAACCACGGCGCCGGGCTCGGGCGGAAGCCGAAAGCGATAACCACAGCGTCAGCCGGGATGATCTCTTCGGAACCCGGGATCGGCTCGGGGCTGCGACGGCCACGGGCGTCTGGTTCGCCGAGACGGGTCTCGACCACCTTCACGCCTTCGACGCGGTCTTCACCGACAATCGCAATCGGCTGGCGGTTGTAGAGGAATTTCACGCCTTCTTCCTTGGCGTTCTTCACCTCTTTGCGCGAGCCCGGCATGTTGGCTTCGTCACGACGATAGGCACAGGTCACCGACTTGGCGCCCTGGCGGATCGAGGTGCGGTTGCAGTCCATCGCGGTGTCACCACCGCCGAGCACCACGACCTTCTTGCCTTTCATGTCGACGAAATCTTCCGGCGACTTTTCAAAGCCCAGGTTGCGATTCACGTTGGCGATCAGGAAGTCCAAGGCGTCATACACGCCCGGCAGATCCTCACCGGCAAAACCGCCCTTCATGTAGGTGTAGGTGCCCATGCCCATGAACACGGCATCGTATTCCTCGAGCAGTTGCTCCATGGTGATGTCCTTGCCGATTTCGGTATTGAGGCGGAACTCGATACCCATGCCGGTGAACACTTCGCGACGGTTGCTCAGGACGGTTTTTTCCAGCTTGAACTCGGGGATACCGAAGGTCAGCAGGCCGCCGATTTCCGGGTTCTTGTCGAACACCACCGGGGTCACGCCGCCACGCACCAATACGTCGGCGCAGCCCAGGCCGGCAGGACCGGCGCCGATGATGGCGACGCGCTTGCCGGTCGGCTTGACCTTGGACATGTCCGGACGCCAGCCCATGGCGAACGCGGTGTCGGTGATGTACTTCTCCACCGAACCGATGGTCACCGCGCCGAAGCCGTCGTTAAGGGTGCAGGCCCCCTCGCACAGACGGTCTTGCGGGCACACCCGGCCGCAGACTTCCGGCAGGGTGTTGGTCTGGTGCGACAGTTCGGCGGCGGCGAGGATGTTGCCCTCGGCCACCAGCTTGAGCCAGTTGGGAATGAAGTTGTGCACCGGGCACTTCCATTCGCAATACGGGTTACCGCACCCCAGGCAGCGGTGGGCCTGGTCGGCCGAGTGCTGGGGCTTGAAGGGTTCGTAGATTTCCACGAACTCTTTCTTGCGTTGACGCAACAGTTTCTTCTTCGGATCTTTGCGCCCGACATCGATGAACTGGAAGTCGTTATTCAGACGTTCAGCCATGTTAAAACCTCATCAAACTGTTCAGGCGCATATCACTGCGGGTTGGCACGGATGCTGGAAAGCAACGATTTCAGGTTGGCAGCCTTGGGCTTGACCAGCCAGAAACGACGCAGGTAATCATCGAGGTTTTCGGCGAGGTTGCGGCCCCATTCGCTGCCGGTCTCCTCGACATACTCGTCCAGCACGTGCTGCAAGTGGTTCCGGTAGGACTCCATGGCTTCGCCGCTGATCCGCTGGATCTCGACCAACTCGTGGTTGACCTTGTCGACGAAGGTGTTGTCCTGATCGAGCACGTAGGCGAAACCGCCGGTCATGCCCGAACCGAAGTTGTAACCAGTCTTGCCCAGTACCGCGACAAAGCCCCCGGTCATGTACTCGCAGCAGTGATCGCCAGTGCCTTCCACCACGGTGTGGGCACCGGAGTTACGCACGGCGAAACGCTCACCGGCGGTGCCGGCGGCGAACAGCTTGCCACCGGTGGCGCCGTACAAGCAGGTGTTGCCGATGATGGCACTGTCCTGGGTCTTGTAGACGCTGCCTTTAGGCGGAACGATCACCAGCTTGCCGCCGGTCATGCCCTTGCCCACGTAGTCGTTGGCGTCACCTTCCAGGTACATGTGCAGGCCACCCGCGTTCCACACGCCAAAGCTCTGGCCCGCAGTGCCCTTGAAGCGGAAGGTGATCGGCGCTTTCGCCATGCCCTGGTTGCCGTGCTTGCGCGCGATTTCGCCGGAGATGCGGGCGCCAATCGAACGGTCGCAGTTGCAGATATCCAGGGCGAACTCACCACCGCTGGCGTCGTTGATCGACGATCCGGCGATTTCCACCATCTTCTCGGCCAGCAGGCCTTTGTCGAAGGGCGGGTTGCGTTCGACGCCGCAGAACTGCGGTTTGTCGGCCGGAATGTGATCGCTGCCCAGCAGCGGCGTGAGGTCCAGGTGATGTTGCTTGGCGGTCTGGCCTTCGAGGATTTCCAACAGGTCGGTGCGACCGATCAGCTCTTCGAGGGAACGCACGCCCAGCTTGGCCAGCCACTCACGGGTTTCTTCGGCGACGTAGGTGAAGAAATTCACCACCATGTCGACGGTGCCGATGTAGTGATCTTTGCGCAGCTTCTCGTTCTGAGTGGCGACGCCGGTGGCGCAGTTGTTCAAGTGGCAGATGCGCAGGTATTTGCAGCCCAGGGCGATCATTGGCGCAGTGCCGAAGCCGAAACTTTCGGCGCCGAGGATCGCGGCCTTGATCACGTCGAGGCCGGTTTTCAGGCCGCCGTCGGTCTGCACACGTACCTTGCCGCGCAGGTCGTTGCCGCGCAGGGTCTGGTGGGTTTCGGCCAGGCCGAGTTCCCACGGTGCGCCGGCGTACTTGATGGAGGTCAGCGGCGAAGCGCCGGTGCCGCCGTCGTAGCCGGAGATGGTGATCAGGTCGGCATAGGCCTTGGCAACGCCAGCGGCGATGGTGCCCACGCCAGCTTCTGCTACCAGTTTCACCGAGACCAGCGCCTGCGGGTTGACTTGTTTCAGGTCGAAAATCAGCTGCGACAAATCTTCAATCGAATAAATGTCGTGGTGCGGCGGCGGCGAAATCAGGGTTACGCCCGGCACTGCATAACGCAGCTTGGCGATCAAACCGTTGACCTTGCCGCCTGGCAGCTGACCACCTTCGCCAGGCTTGGCGCCCTGGGCCACCTTGATCTGCAGCACTTCGGCGTTGACCAGGTATTCCGGGGTCACACCGAAACGACCGGTCGCGACCTGCTTGATTTTCGAGCTCTTGATAGTGCCGTAACGCGCCGGGTCTTCACCGCCTTCGCCGGAGTTGGAACGCGCACCCAGGCGGTTCATGGCTTCGGCCAGGGCTTCGTGAGCCTCAGGCGACAAGGCGCCCAGGGAGATACCTGCGGAGTCGAAGCGCTTGAGGATCGACTCCAGCGGCTCGACTTCGCTGATGTCCATCGGCGTGTCCAGGGTCTTCACCTTGAACAAATCGCGGATCATCGACACCGGGCGGTTGTCCACCAGCGAGGTGTATTCCTTGAACTTGGCGTAGTCGCCCTGCTGCACGGCGGCTTGCAGGGTGTTGACCACGTCCGGGTTGTAGGCGTGGTATTCGCCACCGTGCACGAACTTGAGCAGGCCGCCTTGCTGGATCGGCTTGCGCGCGCTCCAGGCTTCGGCTGCCAGGGCTTTTTGTTCGGCTTCGATGTCGACGAAACGCGCGCCCTTGATACGGCTCGGCACGCCACGGAAGCTCAGGTCGCAAACCTCTTCGGACAGGCCGATGGCTTCGAACAGCTGTGCGCCACGGTACGAGGTGACGGTAGAGATGCCCATCTTCGACAGGATCTTCAGCAAGCCCTTGGTGATGCCCTTGCGGTAGTTCTTGAATACCTCGTAGAGGTCGCCCAGCACCTCACCGGTACGGATCAGGTCGCCCAGCACTTCGTACGCGAGGAACGGATACACCGCCGAGGCGCCGAAACCGATCAGCACCGCAAAGTGATGCGGGTCGCGAGCGGTGGCGGTTTCCACAAGGATGTTGGAGTCGCAGCGCAGGCCTTTTTCGGTCAGGCGGTGGTGCACTGCGCCGGTTGCCAAGGAAGCGTGGATCGGCAGCTTGCCTGGGGCGATATGGCGGTCGGTCAATACGATCTGGGTACGACCGGCGCGCACGGCCTCTTCGGCCTGGTCCGCGACGTTGCGCACTGCAGCTTCAAGGCCGAGGCTCTCGTCGTAGTTCAGGTCGATGATCTGGCGGTCGAAGCCTGGGCGGTCCAGGGTCATCAACGAGCGCCACTTGGCCGGGGACACGACCGGCGAGCTGAGGATCACGCGGGAAGCGTGCTCAGGCGATTCCTGGAAGATGTTGCGCTCGGCACCGAGGCACACTTCCAACGACATCACGATGGCTTCGCGCAGCGGGTCGATCGGCGGGTTGGTCACCTGGGCGAACTGCTGGCGGAAATAGTCGTACGGCGTGCGCACGCGCTGGGACAGCACGGCCATTGGCGTGTCATCGCCCATGGAACCGACCGCCTCGTAGCCTTGCTCGCCGAGCGGACGCAGCACCTGGTCGCGCTCTTCGAACGTGACCTGGTACATCTTCATGTATTGCTTGAGCTGGTCGACATCGTAGAAAGCCGAACCGTGGTCGTTGTCTTCCATGGTCGCCTGGATGCGCAGGGCGTTCTTGCGCAGCCATTGCTTGTACGGGTGACGGGACTTCAAGCGGTTGTCGATGGCGTCGGTGTCGAGGATCTGACCGGTTTCGGTGTCCACGGCCAAAATCTGGCCAGGGCCCACGCGGCCTTTGGCGATAACGTCTTCAGGCTTGTAGTCCCACACGCCGATTTCCGACGCGAGGGTGATGAAGCCGTTGGTAGTGGTGACCCAACGCGCCGGGCGCAGGCCGTTACGGTCGAGCAGGCACACCGCGTAGCGGCCGTCGGTCATGACCACGCCGGCCGGGCCGTCCCACGGCTCCATGTGCATCGAGTTGTACTCGTAGAACGCACGCAGGTCCGGGTCCATGGTCTCGACGTTCTGCCACGCTGGCGGAATGATCATGCGCACGCCACGGAACAGGTCGATGCCGCCGGTGACCATCAGCTCGAGCATGTTGTCCATACTGGAGGAGTCGGAACCCACGCGGTTGACCAGCGGGCCGAGCTCTTCCAGGTCCATCAAATCGTTGGCGAACTTGGTGCGACGGGCCACGGCCCAGTTGCGGTTGCCAGTGATGGTGTTGATCTCGCCGTTGTGGGCGAGGAAGCGGAATGGCTGGGCCAGCGGCCATTTCGGCAGGGTGTTGGTGGAGAAGCGCTGGTGGAACACGCAGATTGCGGTTTGCAGGCGCTCATCGCTCAGGTCTGGATAGAAGGCGGTGAGGTCCGCCGGCATCATCAGGCCTTTATAAATGATGGTCTTGTGGGAAAAGCTGCAGATGTAGTGGTCGGTGTCGGCGGCGTTGGAAACCGACGAACGACGACGGGAGGTGAACAGCTTGATCGCCATGTCCTGGTCGCTCAGGCCTTCGCCGGCGATGAACACTTGCTCGATCTGCGGCAGGCGCTCGTTGGCCAAGCGACCAAGTACGCTGGTGTCGATCGGCACTTTGCGCCAGCCGACGAGCTGCAGGCCGGCGGCCAGGATCTCGCGGTTCATGTTTTCGCGAGCGGCTTCGGCCTTGACCGGGTCCTGGTTGAAAAACACCATGCCCACGGCGTACTGCTTGGGCAGGTCGACCGCAAATTGCTCTTTTGCGACAGCGCGCAGGAACTGGTCGGGCTTTTGAATCAGCAAGCCGCAACCGTCACCGGTCTTGCCGTCGGCGTTGATCCCACCGCGGTGGGTCATGCAGGTCAGGGCCTCGATGGCCGTTTGCAAAAGGGTATGACTGGGCTCGCCCTGCATATGGGCTATCAGGCCGAAACCGCAGTTATCCTTGAATTCATCGGGTTGGTACAGACCTGCTTTCATAGACACTTTCTCACCAGGCTGCCTCTTATATCGAGGCAAATTTCTTTTCAATTCAACCGGTTACCTTCCACGCCGAACGTACGCCGGCTTAGCGGGGGCAAAAGGGAGGTCATTGTACACACCGACACAGACGCTCACAAATTTAGCGACGAAATGTCGCAAATCTATGTCGCATTTATGAAAGGTTTAAAGCGATATGCTGTGCTAGTCAAAACTTTTTTAATTCTGACCGCTACGACTCAAAAGCTACTGTGACGCAGACACCACAAAGCGCGCGGTCTCTAGAGACTGCACGCACTTGCGGTTATTTTTTGAGGTGCCGGGAGGGCGGCCTGGGTAAGACCGCCGGATCTTCAGCGAGTTGTTGCGAGTTCTTGTTGAACGCTGGCAACAGTGCGAGGCCAAGGTTTACCAGCCTGAACCTTCGCTGGCAAGGTTTTGATCGCAGAATCGGCGGCTGCACGGCTGGAGAAGTTGCCGTAGGTGATCACGTAGAGAGGCTTGCCGTTGAGCACTTTCTTGAAATAACGGTACTCGCCGCCCTGCTCTTTCACGAACGCCTGGGCGTTGGCTTCGGAGCTGGTGCCGAGAATCTGCACCACGAAGTTGCCGGTCGGCTGGCTGGCATACCAGCTGCTACCAGCAGCGCCGGCTTTGGCAACGGTGGCGGCCGGTTTTTCAGCAGGCTTGGCAGCCGCAGCCGCAGCTGGCTTGGCGGCTGGCGCAGGCGCGACCGGCTTGGTCACAGGCGCAGGCTTGGCAGTGGCAACGGTCGGCGCCGGGGTCGGCTTGGCAACTGCTGCCGGCTGGCCCGCTGGCACGCCCGCAGGCGGTGCAGTGGTGGTCACGGTAGGCGGTGTAGCGCTGGAACCTTCCAGCGGCACGCCGTCGTCGCCTTCGGAGATGCCACCGGCTTCTTCGGCGAGCGGACCGCGCATCACCGGCTGGCCGACCATCGGCAGGTTGGTCGGTTGGCCGGAGTTGGCGAACTCGACGTTTGGCGTGGGCTTGCCCAGTGGCAACTGCGCCTGTTCGGTTGGCGCGCCGGCCGTGGTCGGTGCCTTGCTGCGGCCTGGAATCAACCAGGCGGCGGCGACAGCGACCACGACAACGGCGGAAATAGCCAATACGTGTTTCTTAGGCATAGTGAACCCCATCTTTGGACGCTTGACCGCAGTGCGGCTGGCAATCATGGCTTCGATCATGGCATCGCGGGCAACCTGGTTGATGGTGCCAGGCCAGCCGTCGGAGCTTTCGTGAATATCAGAGATCTGCTGAGCGGAGAAAAGTTCGATACCGGCCCCTGCGCCTTCAAGGCGTTGAGCCAGGTATTCGCGGGTTTCTTCCTCTTCGTACGGCTGCAGCTCGATGACGTGGAACAGCTCCTGGTCACCGCTGATCTGCTCCAACTCGGCGATCAGCGACGACTCACCAAACAGGAACACGTGCGGGCGACCTTCCGGTGTACCGGCTGCCAGCGCCAGCAGCGCTTCCAGGGCGGATTCGTCGAGCTGCTCGGCGTCATCCACCAGCAGGTAGACTTCCTGTCCGGTCAGGCCCAGCTGCACCACTTGCTTGAGGATCGCATTCGGCTCGGCAGTCGCTACGTCCAGCGCCTGGGCGACCTGGCGCAGAACGCCCGCCGCATCACCGGCACCACGGGCCGACACCACCACACTCTGCACCGACTGCTTGTTGGTGCTGGCCACCAGGGCCTGGCGCAGCAGGGTCTTGCCGCTGCCCAGCGGGCCGGTCACGACCAGCAGCAGCTGGCTGTAACGCGCGAGGTGGTGCAGCTGGCCGAGCACTGGCTTGCGCTGGGCCGGGAAAAATTTGAAGCCAGGCACCCGTGGAGCAAAAGGGTCGTGGCTTAACTGGTAATGGCCGAGGAACGCCTCGTCGGCATGCAAACTAGTCATCGGGATCTTATTAACCTTTAAGCTGGGCCAGGGCGCGGTAATCCGCTCCCAGCGTGGCCTGTAAAATCTCTTTCGGATAATCGTCGGTCACCACCGCTTCGCCCATGTGGCGCAGCAGCACCAGTCGCAGTCGACCGTCGATCACTTTCTTGTCTATTGCCATATGTTCGAGGAAATCCGCCTCAGTCATCTCCTCCGGCGGGATCACCGGCAAACCGGCGCGCTGGAACAGGCGGATGCCGCGATCACGCTCCTCGGCGCTGATCCAGCCCAGGCGCTGCGACATCTCCAATGCCATCACGGTGCCAGCCGCTACAGCCTCCCCGTGCAACCACACACCATAGCCCATGTGGGTTTCGATCGCATGGCCGAAGGTGTGGCCCAGGTTCAGGGTAGCGCGTACACCAGACTCCCGTTCGTCGGCATTCACCACCAGCGCCTTGGCGGCGCAGGAGCGGGAAATCGCTTCGGTGAGTGCTACTTGGTCAAGGTTGCGCAACGCGTCGACGTGTTCTTCCAGCCAGGCCAGGAACGGCTCGTCGCAGATCAACCCGTATTTGATGACTTCCGCCAGGCCCGCCGACAGCTCGCGCGGCGGCAAGGTGTTGAGGGTCGCGGTGTCGATCAGCACGGCTTGAGGCTGGTAGAACGCGCCCACCATGTTCTTGCCCAGCGGGTGGTTGATACCGGTCTTGCCGCCCACCGACGAATCGACCTGGGACAGCAACGTGGTCGGCACCTGGATAAAGTCCACGCCACGCTGGTAACAGGCCGCCGCAAAGCCGGCCATGTCGCCGATCACACCGCCGCCCAGGGCGATCACGGTGGTGCGGCGGTCATGACGTGCGGTGAGCAGGCCATCAAAGATCAGTTGCAGGGTTTCCCAGTTCTTGTGGGCTTCGCCGTCGGGCAGGATCACGGAGATCACCGAATAGGCCGACAGGCTGCGGCTCAGACGCTCAAGATACAGCGGCGCGACCGTTTCGTTGGAGATGATCGCCACTTGCCGCCCGGCAATATGCGGTGCGAGCAACTCGGGCTGGTCCAGCAGACCTTCGCCAATATGGATCGGGTAGCTGCGCTCGCCTAGATCGACCTTAAGTGTCTGCATGTGTCCCCGCGTTAGAGATATTGTGACGACCGATGACGTCACGTTCTGACGTCACCTGATGGCTCTACGCCACACCCCACAGGGTGATAGCGCGCCGCCGAGAATAGCGCATTTCGAGCCGGGCTTTAACGGGGTGGCAGCCGTTGCAGGCGCTCAAGAATGTCGAGGACCACCATCCGAGGTGGCCGCTCATCGGTTTCTACCACCAGATCGGCGATTTCCCGATACAGCGGATCGCGCAGCGTGAGCAGGTCCCGCAGGGTTTTCTCCGGGTTGGCCGTGCGCAGCAACGGGCGATTGCGATCGCGGGCGGTACGGCCCACCTGCTGCTCGACCGACGCATGCAGATAGACCACCCGACCACCGGCATGCAGCGCGCGACGGTTTTCTTCGCGCATCACTGCGCCACCGCCAGTCGCCAATACCACGCCGTCGAGTCCGCAGAGCTCGGCGATCATCGCCTGCTCGCGGTCACGAAAGCCCAGTTCGCCTTCCTTATCGAAGATCCATGGGATATTGGCACCCGTGCGCAATTCAATTTCCTTGTCGGAATCTTTGAACGGCAGGCGCAGCTCTTTGGCCAGCAAACGGCCGATGGTGCTTTTTCCAGCGCCCATCGGTCCTACAAGAATCAAATTTCGCACAGAATCAACGACTCACAGCAATCGCCTGGTTATTCATAATACGCGGAGTCAGGAATACCAGCAGCTCGGATTTTTTCTCCGCCAGCACATCGCGCCGGAAAAGGCGGCCAAGATACGGCACATCGCCCAAAAATGGCACTTTATCTACCACTTTGCTTTGGGTATTGGAGAAAACCCCGCCGATGACGATGGTCTCGCCATCCTTGACCAACACCTTGGCGTTGACCTCGTTCTTCTTGATCGGTGGTACGTCGTTGAGTTTGTTCAGGTAGTCGGGCTCGTCCTTGGTGACCTTGACCTCCATGATCACGCGGTCATCCGGGGTGATTTGCGGGGTGACTTCCAGCGACAGCGAGGCCTCCTTGAACGACACCGACGTAGCGCCACTGGAGCTGGATTCCTGATAGGGAATTTCTGTGCCCTTGAGGATGCGCGCGGTTTCCTTGTCGGACGTGACCACCTTGGGTTGCGAGACGATTTCGCCGTTGCCGGTTTTCTCCATGGCGGTGAGTTCCAGGTCCAGCAGCAGGTTGTCGGTGATATACGCGATACCCAGGCCCGAAGTGCCGGTGAGTGACCCCAGGTCCACACAGGGTGAACTGGGTGGGTTCTCCGGCGGTTCCGCGCCTTCAGGCTGAGGTTTCGGAATGCCTCCTGCGCCCCAGTTGCCGCGATTGAGCCGCCCACCCCAGCGCGCACCCAGGCTTTTGTCGTAATCGACATTGGCCTCGACAATCCGCGCTTCGATCATCACCTGGCGTACCGGAATATCCAGCTGTGCCACGATCCGCCGCAGCTCCTCCAGCCGCTCAACGGTCTGGTAGGCGATGATGTTGTTGGTGCGATCATCCACCGCCACCGAACCGCGCTCATCGGTCACGCCTTCAAGGCCAGTGACCGACTGGAACAACTTGGCCAGGTCCGCCGCCTTGGCGTAATTGACTTGCAGCAGCTCCCGGCGCAACGGCGCCAATTCGGCCATCTGCTTGCGCGATTCCAGCGTCAGCAGCTCACGCGCAGCCAGCTCTTCGGCCGGCGCCACCAGCAACACGCCGGCCTTGACCCGCTTGTCCAGGCCCTTGGCTTGCAGCACCAGGTCCAGCGCCTGATCCCAGGGCACCTCCTTGAGACGCAGGGTGATCGAGCCTTGCACATCGTCACTGGCAACCAGGTTGAGGCCCGCCACGTCGGCAATTTGTTGCAACGCGGTGCGCAACTCGATGCTCTGGAAGTTGAGGGTGAGCTTGTCGCCTGTGTAGGCGTTCAGTGTAGCGAGGCCGGGAGGCGGCAAGTGGATCAGATCCACACGATTGGGCACAGCAACAGCCATCGGTGCCGTGAACGCTATCCATAGCGCCACACCGAAGGACGAGAAAGTCCTTTTCATTGTTTGATTCCGTTATGAGTTGATGTTTAACAACAAGGTTCGCGGGCGTTCCAGCCATGCGCCCTGACCATCAGGAAACAGCTCGACCAGTTCTATAGCGCGCTCATGGATGGCCGTGATCCGACCATGGTCCGGGCCGAGGTAGTCCCCGACCGCCAGGCGATGGACCTTGGAGGCAGCCCGTAGCAAGGCAAATACCTGCACCCCACGGGACAGCGTGCCCACCATTTCAAACTGCTCCACCGCGAGGTTTTCCAGAACGCCACGTGGCCGGGCGAGGTCCGGCGCTCGGGTAGGCCGACCCTTCGGATGGTCGACCTGCGCTGCGAGCAGTTGAAATGGATCACGCAACCCCGACAAGTCGTAGGCAAAAGGCTGTCGCGGTACACGCTGCCCGCCGCCCTGCGCATGCCAGTAAGTCTTGACCAGCAGGTCCAGACGCAGCAGCTTGCCATGACGCCGCATGGCCATATCGTGCACCGTGGCGATGCGCGACAGGCTGCCCAGACCCGTGAGGAACATTGCCAGATCGTGATAAGTGCCCATGACGCCGACCTGCACGGGTTGTTCGTGAAAGAACGGCTGAGACTCCTCATCCAACGGCGTGACGCTCTCGACCAGCAAGCCATTGGCCAGTGCCAGGCGCGCGATATCTTCGAGCAAGCCAGGCATTCCGGACTCGCCGGGCAACGCCTGCGTTAGTTCATTGACCTTAACTTGCATCCGTTGAAGCTGCTGTGCGCGCGCTTCAAGGCTGGCGGCCAAACCAGTCTTGTGTGCGATTTGCTGCTGTAGGGCCACTTCCCGCGCTTCGACCTGACGCAACCGCTCCCGCGAAGGACTCAGGTACACAAGGTCACCCACCACAAACACCACGCCCGCCAGCGCACAGCCCAACAGGGCCTTGCCAGTCAGGGGCCATTTTGCAGTGTTGTGAGTGAGTACGGAAAGATTGAGCCTTGGCAGGCTCAAGGTTGAGCCTCGGAGGACTCTCCCTGACGCACCATCAGCTGGAATTCATTGTTACCGCGCGCGCCATCCGTTCGCACATGCTGCAACCGCGCGGAATGGGCACCTTCCGCCGCCTCCAGGCGACGCATCAATTGGGCGATGTCCTGGCTGGACTCAGCGCTGCCGCTGATACTGACCGTATCGCCCTTGGCCACCACTTCATGCAGGTGCACCCCATCGGGGACCGCTCGCGCCAGTTGGTCCAATAGCTGCGCGCCTGGCGAGCGGGCATCGTGCAGGTCTTGCACGACCTTCATGCGCTGGGCCAATTGCTGGCTTTGCTCCTGCAGGTCATCGATGGTCTTGATGCGTGAATCCAGGCCGACGACCTCCTTGCCCAGATGGTCATTGCGGGTCACTTGACGATCAATGGCCTGGTCGATGACCTGGTCCGCCAGCCACACGGCCGCGAGCGCCGCACAGGCGAACGCCAGCAAGCACGCCAGTAGATACTTGCGTCGCCGCTCTGCCAGCGCCTGACGCCACGGCAGTAGGTTGATTCGTGTCTTCAAGCGAAACTCCTCAGGGCCAACCCGCAAGCAATTCCCATCCCCTGGGCATCCACGGCCCATTGTGCACCATCGACGCGATGGCTCGGCGTGAAGCTGGCGAAATCCTGACGGCAAGCGCGCGCCAATGCAAACGCTTCGATATCGATTACCTTCGGCACCAGCCCCGCCAGGGCCAAAACCGCCTCGCGGGCCTCCACGTGTTCCTTCAAGCATGCAGCCAGCAGTACCTCGACCCGACTCGGATCCAGGGCCGTCGGCCCGCGCACTTGAAAGTCGATAGCCACATCATCCAGCGGATAAGGAATGTACTGGTCCGCCTCCATCTGGATCATCCAGGTCATCTCATCATCAGAGAGCCCAGCGTCCATCTCGATCATCCGCGTGATCACCGAGGGCCCGGACACCGCAGCGACAGCACCACGAACCGATGTCGACAACCGCGACCACGCGCTGCGCAGGGCGCGCCCTACGCCGTCGAGATCAAGGAACGTGCCATCGACTACCGCTTGCGCCGGCAGCGCCTGCGTGACGTAGCCTTGAACGTTGTAGCCTGAAGCTGAACGGCCCAGCTCGATCAAGCGGATGGCCGTGTCATTGATGTCGACACCCAGCAAGGTGCCGCCTTTTCCCGTGAAAAATCCCTTTCCCATAAAACTCCCTAAAGCTTTACCTGTCATACCGCCTGATTGCCGCTGGGCGCCATGCATTCGGTCGACTTGTTGAACAGGTGCGAATGACGTCCCAAGTCGAAAAATGCTTTAATGCCCAGCGTTTTTTCCCGCTTTTTATCTGCAGCTCGGGTCGATCCATCGTTTGCCATGCATGCCCCGACGCCTAACTCATTCTTTTCTCTGGAAATCCAAAAGCCTTGATTCGTCTGCTGAAGTTTTTCGGGTACTCCATTGTCGCCATCGTTTGCGGGCTGCTGCTCGTGCTCAGCGGGGCCTACCTCTACCTTAGTCCGGGTTTGCCCTCGGTAGAGGCCCTCAGAAGTATCCAGTTGCAGATTCCTTTGCGGGTCTACAGCAGCGATGAAAAACTGATCGCGGAGTTCGGCGAAATGCGCCGCACACCGATCCGTTTTGCCGATATTCCGCCCAATTTCATCAGCGCCCTTTTGTCGGCTGAAGACGATAATTTTGCCAACCACTATGGCGTCGACCCCAGCAGCCTGGTGCGTGCGGCGACACAACTGGTAAAAAGCGGACACATCCAGTCCGGCGGCAGCACCATCACCATGCAGGTGGCGAAGAACTTCTTCCTCACCAGCGAGCGCAGCTTTTCGCGCAAGGCCACCGAGATCCTCCTGGCGCTGCAGATCGAACGCCAGCTGACCAAGGACGAGATCCTTGAGCTGTACGTCAACAAGATCTACCTGGGCAACCGTGCCTACGGCATCGAGGCGGCTTCGCAGGTCTACTACGGCAAGTCCATCCGTGACGCCAGCCTGGCGCAGATGGCGATGATTGCCGGCCTGCCCAAGGCCCCTTCACGCTTCAACCCCCTGGCCAACCCGGCGCGCAGCAAAGAACGCCGCGACTGGATCCTGGGCCGCATGTACAAGCTGGGCAAGATCGACCAGGCCGCTTACGAAAGCGCCATCGCCGAACCGCTGAACGCCAGCTACCACGTGCCGACGCCGGAAGTGAACGCGCCTTATATTGCTGAAATGGCGCGCGCCGAGATGGTTGGCCGCTATGGCAGTGAGGCCTACACCGAAGGTTTTCGGGTGACCACCACGGTGCCAAGCAACCTGCAGGAAATCGCCAATGACTCGTTGCATTCCGGCCTGATCACCTACGACCAGCGCCACGGCTACCGTGGCCCTGAATCACGCCTGCCAGGCAAGACCCTGAGCGCTTGGACCACCGAACTGGGCAAGCAGCGCGCCATCAGTGGCCTGGAGCCGGCTATCGTCACCCAGGTTAAGAAAGACGGCGTACAGGTGCTGACCCGCACCGGCGAAGCCCATGTAGCGTGGGACAGCATGAAATGGGCGCGTCCCTTCCTGAACACCAACAGCATGGGCGCGCTGCCCAAGCAGCCGTCTGACGTGGCGCAAGTGGGTGATTTGATCCGCGTGCAACGCCAGAAGGACGACAGCCTCAAGTTCAGCCAGGTGCCCCTGGCCCAAGGCGCGCTGGTGTCGCTGGACCCGCAAAACGGTGCAATCCGCGCGCTGGTCGGTGGCTTCGCCTTCGAGCAAAGCAACTACAACCGCGCCACCCAGGCCAAGCGCCAGCCGGGTTCGAGCTTCAAGCCGTTCATCTACAGCGCCGCACTGGACAATGGCTACACCGCCGCCAGCCTGGTCAACGATGCGCCGATCGTGTTTGTCGACGAGTACCTCGACAAGGTCTGGCGCCCGAAGAACGACACCAACACCTTCCTCGGCCCGATCCGTATCCGCGAGGCGCTGTACAAGTCGCGTAACCTGGTATCGATCCGCTTGCTGCAGGCCATGGGCGTCGGCAAGACCATTGACTACATGACGCGCTTTGGCTTCAACAAGTCGGACCTGCCGCCAAACCTGTCCCTGGCCTTGGGCACCGCGACCCTCACGCCGATGGAAATCGCCACCGGCTGGAGCACCTTTGCCAACGGCGGCTACAAGATCGCGCCGTACCTGATCGACAAGATTGAAAGCCGCAACGGCGACACCCTGTTCACTGCCAACCCGCCGCGAGTGCCGGGGGATGTGGTCAATGGCGTGGCGGCGACGGATGGTCTGGCGGCACCGAGCAATGGCGGTATCACCATTGAGCCGACGCCAGGCACTGCACCTGCCACAAACACTGCTGCAACCGAGCCGCAGGCGCCTGCCGTGGCCGAGCGCATCGTGGATGGCCGTACCACCTACATCCTCAACAGCATCCTGGAAGACGTGATCAAGAAAGGCACCGGCCGCCGCGCCCTGGCCCTGGGCCGTCCGGATATTGCGGGCAAGACCGGTACCACCAACGAATCCAAGGATGCCTGGTTCTCCGGCTACAACGCCGATTACGTGACCACCGTGTGGACCGGCTACGACCAACCGGAAAGCCTGGGTCGCCGCGAGTTCGGTGGCACCGTCGCGCTGCCGATCTGGATGAGCTACATGGGCGCGGCACTGAAGGACAAGCCGCCGCACACCCAGCCGGAGCCTGAAGGCATCCTTAGCTTGCGTATCGACCCGGTGAGTGGCCGCGCGGCCTCGCCAAGCACGCCGAATGCGTACTTCGAACTGTTCAAGAGCGAAGACACGCCGCCTTCGGTCAACGAGCTGGGCAATGGTGTTGCGCCGGGCAGCCCGCTGCCAGCGGATGAGGCGGCACCGATCGACCTGTTCTGAGGTTGGAACCAGGGCTTATCGTGGTGAACGGGCTTTTGTGGTGAGCGG